>CAXUIV010000067.1:0-2660 GCA_964250875.1 uncultured bacterium | reverse complement strand
GATCGTGTTTCGTTGATTTGAGCTGCCGTCATCACGCCATTAATTGACTAACCCATCATCTCTCAATCTTGCTCTACCGTAGGCTTGCCAGTCCATCTACCTGAGGATCAGATTTAAATTGGCGTGTTAGAAATTTTTCCAAGCTTGAGTGACGATATCATTGAGCCAGCGGCGCTGGTTTCGGTCTAATAGGCTATCATCAGCTAGCACTTGAGCGGTTAGATGTTCTAAAGATTGACCTTGAGCGCGGACGATTTTAACAACACCCGCGATCGCTGCCGCGACCAGTTCTTCATCGACGGGGTTTTGCCGCAGGGCGACCATTTCTTGAGGACTATCTGGGATGGGATAATGCATGGCGTGTGTTTAAACAGGCAGCAACTGCCTTAATAAAAATGACGAACTTGTAAACTTTCTTAAACTTGTTCTAATGTAGCTTGTATCCGGCAGTGTAGCGTACTTTCAACAATTGTCAACTCTATCCTTGTCATTAATTTATGGGAAGCTAAGATCGTTAAAATGAGAGAAATACTTTACATAGAAATTCCCACCCCGGACACAACGGCTGTACGCAGTTGGCTACAGGCAGAATTTGAGCCGGAAATAGGGCACAAGATTGTTACAGATGAAGGCTTTCGACTGCGGACATCACAGACTACAGCTTCGGCAGAGACGGTTCCGGACCTGCTGGCTGATGAACTGTCCGCTTTCGTCTGGTCAGTACAGCGAACAACTTACCTCAAAGTATTCCGCTGGGCACAAGAACCTCTACGAGGTGAAAGGCAAGTTCTCCAGCGCTTGGTTGCAGAACTAAGAAGCCGCTTTCCTCACCAATATCCCAAACAACCAGCCATTGACCCGTCGTCTACATCGATCTTTGAGGCATTAGCTCCCCACTATCCCCTTACTGTTGAGTATTTTCAGAAAATGCCCAAAGGGGAGTCTGACCTCAAGCGTGTTTACTGGTGGGAGCAACAGTGGCGCGAAGGCGTCCGCAATCCGCAGCAACCCAAACAAGTTATCTTCTCTAATCAAAACTCAAAACTCCCCACAAGGGGGCACAGCAAAACTCAAAACTCAAAACTCAAAACTCAAAACTCAAATTACGACCTCATTTACGTAGGTGGTGCCTTGGGCGTTATCCACGCGGCAGTTATGGCTAAGCTGGGCTATCGGGTGCTGCTGCTGGAGCGACTGCCTTTTGGTCGCATGAATCGGGAGTGGAACATTTCTCGTGATGAGCTGCAAAGCCTGGTTGACTTGGGTTTGTTGACTCCAAGTGAGTTGGAAGGCATCATCGCACGGGAGTGCCGAGATGGATTTAGTAAATTTTTCGACGCTAATAACCCTAGCAATCTTAAAGCAGCGGTTTTGCACACTCCTACTGTGCTGAACGTGAGCTTGGATGCAGAGAAACTGCTGCGGCTGTGTGGAGAAAAACTGCGAACGGCAGGGGGTGAAATTTGGGACGAAACGGAGTTTGTCAGGGCTGATGTTGAGCCGACTCAGGTTGTGGTTCAGACTCTACACCTACCGAGCCAATCCCAAAGGCAAGTTAGTGGTCGTCTACTGATAGATGCGATGGGAACTGCTTCACCAATTGCATGGCAACTCAATGGGGGACGGGCGTTTGATAGTGTTTGCCCGACAGTAGGAGCTGTCGTCTCTGGGGGATTTGAGCCGGGGGTATGGGATTCTCAGTATGGTGACGTGCTTAATAGTCACGGGGACATCTCGCGGGGGCGTCAGCTGATCTGGGAGTTATTTCCAGGTTCCGGGGAGGAGATGGCGATTTATTTATTCCACTACCATCAGGTCAATCCTGAGAACCCTGGTTCGTTGCTGGAGATGTACGAGGACTTTTTCACGATTCTGCCAGAGTACCGCCGCTGCGATTTAGACCAGTTGGTGTGGAAGAAGCCAACGTTTGGTTACATTCCCGGACACTTTAGCGTGGGAGATCGCGATCGCACGGTGGCGTTTGACCGACTGATTGCGCTTGGTGATGCTGCATCGCTCCAGTCTCCCCTCGTCTTTACAGGCTTTGGTTCTTTGGTGCGCAATCTACCTCGCTTGACGACGCTTTTAGACACTGCCCTAAAACACGACTTGCTGGGTTCCCGTCACTTAAACCAGATTCGTGCCTATCAAAGCAATGTTGCTGTCACCTGGTTATTCTCCAAGGGCATGATGGTGCCGACTGGACGATTCTTGGCACCGCAATTAATCAACTCGATGCTAAATACCTTCTTTGGGCTGTTAGCAGATGAGCCTCCAGCGGTGGCAGATAATTTCATCAAGGACCGAGTGACTTGGTTAACTTTTAACCGACTGGCTCTTAAGGCAGCTAGAAGAAACCCAGCCTTGCTGCTGTGGATTTGGCAGCTTGCTGGTGCCAAGGATATTGTGCGATGGCTGGGTTGCTATGTTAATTTTGGCCTGCATGCTTTAGTAAGCTGGCTGCTCAAGGGTTGGTTTACGCGCTTACTCCTCCGGATCCAACCTTGGCTAGAACCCCGCTACCCCGCACTGTGGCTACGGCTGCTGACTCAAAGCTATGCCCTTACTGCTGGTGTGGGGCGTCCGAAATCAGTTAACAGCTATCAGGCACCTACTATTAGCGTCACAGAGTTTTGATGCCAAGCGGCTTTCATCTGATG
>CAXUIV010000066.1:0-12400 GCA_964250875.1 uncultured bacterium | reverse complement strand
CGTCTCTGCCGCTGTGCCTTGATGATTTTTGATCGGAGGCTGTGGTCTCGCACGAGCAGTTTAGCAAGAGCAGCTACCATTACCAGATCGTCCTTACTGGTAAACATCAGCCCCGCTTCACCTAATGTCTCTGGTACAGCGCTGCTTTTATAGGCTAGAACAGGAATATCAAACCACATAGACTCTACTACGGGTACGCAAAAACCTTCATGCTCACTCATGGACCAAAACAGATGTGCAGTCCGATAAAATGCTAATAACTGCGCGTCATTGGTCTGCCCTGAAATGATGACGTGCTTTGTCAGACCCAACCGTTGAACCGTATTGATGAGGTGACAGTAGTATGGATCGTTCACGTCACCATATCCTACTAGACTCAGCCGCGCTCGATCCATAGTGAGATAGTGCGCAAAAGCTTCTAGAAGATGGTCCTGACACTTATTGGGCGCTAAGCGACCCACGAAAAGTAGGTTAGCCTTACCGTCTTGCAGTTGATCCATTAAGACAGGATCGGCGGGCATATCCCACTTTCTGGGATTTATACCAATAGGTAGCACTCCCGGCTGCTGAAATCCAGATGCCAGAAGTTCAGCTGTATTGTAAGCAGAATCTCCGACTGAGATTGGGAAGTGCTGAGCCAGTTGGGGTAAATCTGCTCGGCCTTTTTCTAGAATCTTGGCAAACTCTGGTCGATAAGGCCGAAAAAATTCGGCAGGTGTGATGTTGTGGTAGATCAAGAATTTAGGACCGGAGTGAGCGATCGCATACTCCGTGACTTCAGAACCAATTGAATGGTGGTAGATTAACCCTGCGCGATCACTAATACTTCTTAGCTGAAATAGTTTAACCTCGTGAATGACTTGCTCATCTACGTACTTCACAAAAATATCCGACTGATAACCACAGCTACGGAGATAATCTCTGATTGCTATGGCGTGGTTAGAGATGGCGTCGCCATAGGCAAAATTAGGCAGGAGTTGATGGATCTCCCTCAGTTTTCCTCGCTTTGGGGTAGCTGAATCTGTCACAGTGCTGCATAGCCCCACCGCAGTTTCATAGCGTTCGATAATCTTGTCCCACACCGCATTCTCTCGGACATAGGCTTTACCATTTGCTCCGGATACCCCTAACCAATCCGCTCCAGTTGAATCTATTTTAGAAAACAGTTCTTCCCACTCAGCTTCTGTCTTGGCTAACCAACCTCCTTGGGCGGATTCAACAGCCATTGCCGTTGCTAGACAATCCCCATGGGCAGCAACAGGTCGCCCGTAGAACCAAGCCTCCATGATGACGCGAGAGTAGCTCTCGTTCTGGCTGGGCTGAAATAGGGCTAGACAGTTAGCCAGTAATGCCTCTTTCTCGTTCTCTGTGACTAAACCCAGATCGACTACACCTGTTACTGAATCATGGAAAGCAGTATCTCCTGGGCCAGCCAGAACTAGTCGCAGTGTAGAGCCTGGATACTTCTGCTTGAAACCGGCATAAGCTCTAACTAAAAAATCTGTATTCTTCTTAACATCCCGGCGACCTAAGCAAAGGACAAAATGCTCTTGTTTGACTAAAAAGCCGCCGATTTGGTTAAGGGTCGGGTCGTAATGCTGACCAGCCTCCACCGCTGCGCCTGCCACAATGCTTTTAGCAATAATTCCTGGCCCATATAGACGTCTCGCAAGTTGCGCTTCACCCTCGCTAATAAACAACAATCCCTGAGCTGCATAAAAAATATTAGCGATTTGGGGCAAGTAAGCGTAAACCTCATTGTGTAAACAGGGCTGCAAGAATGCACGATTGGCAACAACTGGCAGTCCCTTCAGAATGGGGCCATAAAGATATGGTAGGAATATAAACGCCTGATACTGATTTTGCTGACTTGCTAAATAGTTTAGTAAACGCGTGGAGTTAATACTCTCCGCACAAAATAGATTTGCATCCTCTAAAGTGACTGGATTGACTCCAGGCTTTAGCTTTGAAGAGGGTATATTTAGCATTGAGCCATTGACTCGATCAAAAGCGAGGCGATCGCGACGATCAACTTGGAAGCGCTGAATCTTCACACCCTGATCCTGGCTCAATCCAGCTTTAAGATGGTTAGTACCCCAATCCTCCTGGAAGGAGCGACAGCACGTCGTTAGCACCTCAACTTCATGTCCTCTTTGTGCAAGGCGAGTTGCAAGCTGCCAAGCTTGTTGTTCTGCCCCTCCTTTTAAATCTTTACCAAACCAAGGCGTCACTATAGCTAGCTTCATAGCTTACGTCCAATAACTGCGTAGTCACGCGGACCGAAGAACCAGTTATGAAGTTGCTGCGACCCTGCATCATCTTTGGCAAAAGGACTTCCTTCCACAGGATTTAGATATAGCAACTGGACATGGGACAATCCTTGAGATTCCACAATAAATTGAATTGTTTCTGGAAAAACTGGACGCTTGTGTGTTGGATCTGAGTAGAAATTGCAAGCACCTACCACTAAGTTTTTTGGGTTTGGCGTTTCAAAAATAGCTAATCCCCCCGGCTTTAATACCCTCACAACTTCGCTCAAAAATTGGTGCAATATGGGGAACGGCAGATGCTCAACGATATGGAAACCAGTGACTGCACCTAAGCTGAGATCTGGTAAAGTCTTAAGATACGATATAACATCTCCTTCCACAACGTCGAGTTCTATTGCTCGGCAGTAGTCTACCATAACCCTGTTAAGATCCAAACCTCTCACTGTATATCCAGACTCACGCAGCAACTCTAGCCACTCACCCCGCCCACAGCCCACATCTAAAATAGGAAATTCCGGTGTGCCAACCTTTGCTTCTTCAAGTAAGGGCAGGTAGACTTTTAGCCTGTCACGAATAGTGTCGCGACTGCCACGGAACTGATCCTCAAAAGCTGTATAGAATGCATCTAGTCGATGTTGGTCTTCACGGACAAACGTTTGCAGTTGCTCTTGATTGAAAGATTCCGGCAACTGCTGCCGTGCTTCCTCTAAGAACAGAGCGATCAAGCGCTTCTGCTGTGCTAAATCATTCTTAAGGAAATTGTCATTTCTGAGGTAATGCTCATCCAGCTTTTGGAAGCGGCTGTCCGCAGCGTCTAGGCGCTCATCTATCCTTTGGAAGCGACTGTCCATAGTATCTAGGTGTTCATCTAGCTTTTGGAAGCGGCTGTCCGTAGCGTCTAGGGAAGCATCCAGCCTCTGGAAGCGGCTGTCCACAGCATCTAGGCGCTCATCCAGCCTTTGGAGGTGGCTGTCCACAGCATCTAGGCGCTCATTAATTTGAAATTGCAGAGTTGTTATTTGTTCATTTAGCTGTTGATTAATCTTTACAGTCTCTCTCAAAGACTGAATCAAGCCAAAATTTACCTCACGTTGGTCTTTAAATAATAAAGCCAAGATCTTAAAAGCTACTTTTTGTAACTTTTGAGTCAGATTGAGAGGAAAACGACTGAACCTATCAGGCCACTTAGTGCGAATATAAGCTCTAGATTCCGCATTTTTTATTAAAGCCTCAATGTAGCTAACATCCATTACTGGTGAGGCTACAGCACCATGTGTTGAATCAAGTGGTTGAGAATAATCGTGACGCTTAGCTACCTCCTCTCGAATTTTCTGCATCAACTCATCAACATCAATCTCAGGATTATTCGCCTCCAACATAAGTCCTTAAAATTCCTGTACGCTTACATAACATTTCTCTTCGCCGACACTTACACTAGATCTCATATCTACTATCCCTTCGCACTTAACACTATTACTGACCTCAAAAATGACCAGCTCATCAATCCAGTCATAACTTAGACCCTCCTCAGAATGTATTCCTGCTGTGATCGTGTAAATACCTCTATTTAGATAGCAGGGAAGTTGGAAGTTAACTGTTAATTGCTGAGCTTCTTTCAATTCTGGTAGACGGACGTCCATCAATTGAGTATTTGTCCCATACATCACCAAGCCCATTAGATTTCTAATTGAAATACCTACGACTAAATCTGATAGTTCTGCTTCCGCCATCAATGAGACGACAACCTGAAATATCGTTTCTGTTTCTACCGTTGCAATCTCTTTTCCACTTAAATTTTTAAGCTTAACACTGTTAATACTAGCTAGTTTATTTCCATGTCTATGAATAGAACTATCTACCTGCTGTGTGGAATCCTCTAGCTGACTCTTAACAAAATCTTCACGGCTTTCAATTGACATTACCTCCTCACTGTCTATCTCATTTTTATCTGAGCTTAATAGTGCAATATAATGATTGACAACCTTCTTCGGCTCACCCGTTTCTAGTATCTTGCCGTGACTCATCAGAGTTGCACGCCTGCACAGCATTTTGACACTGGAAGAATCGTGAGAAACGAACAAGATAGTAACTCCTTGCTCCTTAAGCTGACGAATTCGCTTCATGCAGCGAGCTTGAAACTTGGCATCTCCAACAGCTAATGCCTCATCTACTATCAGAATCTTCGGTTCTGTATTAGCAACAACTGCAAAAGCCAGTCGGATCACCATACCACTAGAATAGGTTTTCACTGGCTGCTCAATGAAATCGCCAATTTCAGCAAAAGCAGCAATAGCATCGAATTTAACTGCTATCTCTTCTCTACTCAATCCCAGTATCTGTCCGTTAAAAAATACATTTTGCCGTCCGGTAAACTCTGGGTTAAAGCCGCTCCCCAGTTCCAACAGGGCAGAAATCCGACCCTTCACCCAAACCTCACCTGTCGTCGGCGTTAACGTTCCAGCAATGATTTGCAGCAGCGTACTCTTGCCAGACCCATTTTGACCAATAATCCCCAGCGTCTCACCTTCAGCAATTTCTAAGTCAATATCCCGCAGCGCCCAAAACTCGTCTACTCTGCTTTTTCCAGGTAGCAGCAGTTCCTTCAACCGATCCACAGGTTGAGCGTAGCGCTTATAGCACTTAGATACATTCCTCAACGAAATTGCAATTCCGTCTCCCATGTCGCTGTTACTCAAACTCACACCACCTTAAACGGCGATCAATCGCTATCTCATCATTCTAAGTTCTCACCCGCTTAAACAACCAGTGTGCCCTACAGCACATCGGCAAAGGCAGGGCGGAGCCGTCGATAGCACAAAAGGCCGCCAGCAAACACGCCAACCGAGACGACTGAGGCAATTCCCCACTCCCCCCAGTGCTTCATCTCTCCTACCAAGACCAGGTCACGATAAACCTCCGCGATCGCCGCCATCGGATTCAGCCAAAACACCCAACTCCGCCACTGCTGCGGAATCACAGAAGATGGATAGACAATCGGCGTCAAATAAAACCAAAGATTCAAAATCACGCCCAGCGTCTGCGGAATATCTCGCAAAAACACCGTCAGTCCCGCCGCCAGATAGCCCAAACCCGCCGTTAACAGCAACTGCGGTAGCCAAACCAAAGGCAACAGTCCCAACGTAGCGTGAAAATTGTGAGATGATACCGCCACCAACACAATTAACGCCATCAAGCCAAAGGCACTCTCAATGAACGCAGATAAAATCGGCACCAGCGGTAACAGGGCCAGCGGAAACACTACCTTTTTGACTAAATTCGTTTGACCGATGACTGACCCCGCTGACTGAGACAGACCAATCGTAAACGCAATCCAAGGCAGTAGCCCAGCAAATAGCCACAGACCATAGCTAATGTTATTGGCTGGCAACCCCTTTAAACTCAGCTTCACCCGCAACACAACCGAGAACACATAAGTGTAAATCAGCAGCTGCGATAGCTGGTTCAACAAGGGCCACAAGTTACCCAACACAGAACCTTTGTACCGCGCATCCAAGTCTCGCCGCACCAGCGTTCTCAGCAGATCAAACTTAGCCCACCACCGCCCATCCACTGGTAGCCAGCGTTTTACCCTACCCGCCTTCCGGAAAACTCCTCGCATTGATCGCAACAACTCTCACTTCCTCGTTCACCACCTACACACCAAATTACGTTCCTCTGAGTTTAGCTATGCTCAAAGTTCCCTCTGTATCATCCCTCAATTTGAGCAATAATAACACTCTGCTTCTACTACATAGAAGATTACATAAGAGATTAGCTATAGGCCGACACACATTTACATTTCCTGCCACTCAAATCCGGGCTATATCGCGAAATCCTGTCTAACCAAAACATCTCTCTACTTCACTCAAACTGCAAGCCTTTGTGAAACGCAAGTCTGTATTCAATTAAGTACAACTTATACAAGTGACCAAGCCTAACCTACATTTGGGAGGAGGTCAAGTGCTGCCTCTAGTGGATATTGCTTATTATTCAGATTGTCGTCTATTAGACAGTGATCTAAATCCCTAGTGTCTATGGTTACTTAAAAATAACATCGTCAGATGATCAGGCATAACAGTATCATACGGTTTACAAGCCACAACTTCAGGTGTCTTGCTAACCACAGCTACTTGTGACTCCCCGCCTTCTTGCACTGTGGGCGATTTTAACCAACTTCAACTTCAAAGATAAAATATGACTTTTTTCACTACTAAGTTGTGATTTTTGATGGGTAGGATTATTTGAATAATCATCTGAGATAAACAGCAGAAAGTAGTACAACAACGGCGTACACAAAAACGAGCAAGTGAATTTTCAGGAAAGGTAGATGGATTATGGTCACTTCATACACCAAAAGCATACCAATCGAGATACTCTCGGATGATGTATTCTTAGTTTCCTATCCTAAATCAGGTAGGACTTGGATGCGTTTTTTAATTTGCAATTATTTGACTGACAACAAATGTGACTTCACTAATTCTTATTTAAGAGTACCAGGCATTGATTACAATCCAGAACAATGCAGTCAAATAGAAAGACCAAGATTCATCCAAAGTCACTGGCCCTTTGTATCTAATTTTAATCGAGTCGTTTACCTTGTCCGAGATGGACGTGACGTTGCTGTATCATATTACTTTCACATGATGAAGTTTAGAGTGATAAATAAAGAAACCTCCTTTAGAGACTTTGTCTTAAAATTCAATGATGGTTCTTTAGATGGATTAACTCCGTGGTCTAATCATGTTGACTCGTGGTTAAACAATGCACCGACCGATTTCTTGCTGGTGAGGTATGAAGACATGATATTAAGCACAAGCAAAGAACTAATTCGTGTTTTAAATTTTGCTGGATTGCCTGTGCAGCCCAATCGTGTAACTGCTGCGGTTGAAGCATCTAAATTTGAGAAAATGAAACATCTTGAGAGCAGCGGAAAGCTTTATGAAGAGCTGGCTAAAACTGATTCGGATATCCCTCACGTCCGTCAAGGAAAAATAGGAGCTTATAAAGATTTTTTTGATTGTGAATTAATGATGGATTTCATAAAAACTCATGGAAGTACTCTTAGAAGACTTGGATACTTGCATGATGAAACTAATGAGAATGTCGCTGGAGAGATGAGGGAAAACCCCCATTCTTCAAAAGCAGGATTGGGAAACTCTCAACCAACACATCAACTAAAAGCAGAAGTAGTGGAGAATAAAAATCAGCAATTACGAGTGAAGAATGGAAATGTAGTTGAAGTGAATAACCTGAAAAATGAACACAAAATTTTTGATGTAGAAGAAATAGCTAAAGGGAGCAGTATAAATACTACCGTAAATTTGAAAATTAACAACATACAGCTCTTGCTAGCAGATGCTGAGATCAATTCTCAAATCCCGACGAAATTTCCAGAGAGGTTTAATCATTTCCCCTTCAATCTAAGTATACAGTTACAAAAATCAGCTCTTAAGCTGCATGGATTTTTATTTAGAAAGCAAAGAACAGTTAATATGGCGTTAATCCAGGCACTAAGGGAATCACTAGAAGTAAACCACCAATTAATTGAGCAAATTACAGATCTCCAATCACAAATGAATCAGAGCTCACAAATTAACCCCCGAGAGCCGAGATAATCAAAGAGCCTCTCGACGGACTGCTCAATACTTTCTTTATGAGTCCTTAGAGTCAGATCTGGGTTTACAGGAACTTCGTAAGGAGACGATATCCCTGTAAACTCAGAAATTTTCCCAGCTAATGCTTTCTTGTACAATCCCTTTGGGTCCCTCTGAATACAAACCTGCAACGGGCAGTCAACGTACACCTCAACTAGCTTGGGTAGAGTCAGCCGCAGTTGATCGCGAGCTTCTCGATAAGGAGCAATTAAAGCTACAACCGTAATTACACCGTGCTTGTTCAACAGGTTACAAATAAACCCAACTCTGGCAACATGAGCATTTCTATCCTCTTTAGAAAAGCCTAACTCCTTTGAAAGACTTGTCCGCACAATATCTCCGTCTAAAAGCTCACAAGGAATTAGCCTTTTCTCTAAAGCTTTCACAATTTCTACCGCTAACGTTGACTTGCCAGCCCCTGATAAACCAGTCAGCCATAGAGTAAAAGCTAGTGAACTAGAGCGAATCATTGCCTAACTCAACTTCCAGCAATAAGTGAATCCTGCTTAACAGAACTCAGGTAGTAATCCACCGTTTCAATTGCATCTCCCATAAACCTAACTCTCCCCTTTTCCAACCAAATTGCTCTTTCGCAAGATTGCTTGATAAATCCTAAATCATGGGACACTACTAAAATTGTTGCATTAGCCTCCCAAAACTTCTCAATTCTCTGTTTGCATTTATTTCTGAAACTCTCATCCCCCACTGACAGTACTTCATCCAAAATTAGAATATCTGGCTGCACATCGGTCGCGATCGCAAACCCTAACCGAGCCACCATTCCAGAAGACAGTGCCTTCACAGGCACCATTGCATACTCCTCCAACTCGGCAAAATCGAGAATTGAGCGAAACCTTCTTATCATCTCCTGACGAGAAAATCCCAGCAATACCCCGTAGAGGACGATATTATTGGTAACTGACATTTCCGCATCAAATCCAGCTCCCAGCTCAATCAGTGGAGCAACATGTCCCCGCACCCGCACTGAACCACTCGTCGGCTGTAAAATTCCGCAAATCATCTTCAGCAGCGTTGACTTGCCAGAACCATTCGCCCCAATGATCCCCACCCTATCACCAGATTCCACGACTAGGTCGATACCGTCTAGCACTAACTTTCGTGATGGTTGCCGATACTTCCCCTCTAAAACGGACAAAACCGTCTTTTTCAGGTCATACGAAAACTCCTCTTGTGTCCGCCGCCATAGCGAAACTTTATCCAGACGAATAACTTCCATCTACAGCAAATCCATAAACTGAGGACGCCACCAGTGGAAACAGACCCATCCTAGCAATAAGATAATTAGACTACTTAACAAAGAGCTGAAAATCAAATTCAAGTTTGGTAGCATTCCTGATAGCGAGATCTGGCGGAGACTTTCAATAATTGGTGTTAACGGATTCATTCCCAAAAATAGCTTTACAGATTTTGGTACGATTGCTGCTGGGTAGAATACAGGACTGCTGAGGAACACTACAAATGAGACTAATTCATAGAAATAAGGTAAATCCCTAAAGAACACGTACAGCGTACTCACTAGGAACCCAACACCCATACATACTAATACTAGAGCAACCAACGGCAACAATAGAGCCAGCACATTCAGTAGACTATGAGAAGTTACTAGTGTCACTACTGCCAGCAAAGGTAATGTCCCACTAATGAATTGAAACACATTCGCCGCAACCATGGACACCGGAAAAATGCTTATTGGCAGACGAATCTTATTCAAAAGTGCCCCGTTCCCTACCACACTTATCAACGCCTGAGTTGTAGACGCATTGAAGAAGTTAATGACCACCAATCCCGTAAAGGCCGCCAAAACATAATTAACAATCGAATGACCATAATACGCTGCAAACGTAGCGCCGAAAATTGCTGCATACAGCGCAGTCATAATCAACGGGTTCAAGAGCGACCAGTACACTCCTAAGAAAGACCCGCGATACCGCACGTCCAGATTTCGCTTCACTAGGACATTGAGCAACTCCCAATACCGATGCGCTTGCAGCAGAGTGGGGTTCTTCTTTAGCGATGTTTTTAGCAGAAGAGACATGTTAACCAGCGAGTGCAGATATAGGCAGTTTAGCTAAGCATTGTACAAGATTGAGTTCCTAGTGACGGCTCCGACGAGTGTTAGGTGTCGGAAATGACACTTGTACCGCCCCTCGAATCTCCGCACCAACGCCCTCAGTAAGTCAAATGCCCAAAACTGCTCCTCCAACGGCAACCAGTACCTCAAGCCGCTAGTCCTCTGAATAATTCCTCTCATTGCTTGCACAACTCTCACTTCCTCGTTCACCACCTACACACCAAATTGCGTCCCTCTAAGGTTAGCTACACCTCAAAGCTCCTTCTGTATCATCGCTCAATTTGAGCAATACTAGCACTCTGCTTCTACCAAATGGAAGATAACATCACCCTGCTAACCTAAAGAATCGTCAGATAAGTATCAGCCGACTCCGTCGGCAACACCCTTAACGTTTGATTGCGTAAATCCGGCTCCAATCCTAGCGCCTCCAGAGGAATCACCCCCAACAAAGCATCCCGACCTCCAGGCAGTTCCAGGCACTCAAACGTGCCCTCTCGGCCACACAAGATAATTGTGGCGTCTCGAAAGATTCTAGCCTTGCTCAAACCAGTCGCTGTCGTCACATCCACTTCCTTCAGGAGCTTAAGACCCAACTGAGCAATAACAGCTTGAGGCAAACACAGCGTTGTTGCACCCGTATCCACCAGGACATTTTTAAGAGTTACAGACCGCACCTGCTCCACTGGCATCCTCCCATCCTCTGCCAGAGCCTGATCGATTCGATTCGTAACCGTTAGCGTCGTTAAAACCTTACCCATCTCATCGTTATTTATCGCTATCTGCATAATTACCTTCCGTTGGGGCGATCGCTGTTATCCTTATGCCTACGATAGAACCTCCCTGAGATGCTAGGTCGCCTTCTTAACCTAGCCTACAGACGAACCGCGATCGCGCTTAGGTGGGGTGCGGATGTTTGTTAAACTATTGCTCAGAGGCTCAATGCTGAAGGATGTGGCTTTATGGCAATTGTTGTAACCCTTAGCCCAGAATTAGAGGCACTACTGCACGACAAGGCTGCTCAGCAAGGTCGAGATGTAAGTTTTGTTGCATCCGAGTTACTGGCTAGTGTCTTAGTGTGGGAGGTCCAAGATTCAGAGGAGGGCATTAAGGGTATTCAGCAAGGGTTAGACGATTTTGAGGCAGGTCGTTTTCGGTCTTTCCAAGAGTTTGCTGAAGAACAACGCAGTAAGTATAATCTGCCAGCAGATTCATGAAGTACCGTGTCGAAATTTCAAGCGTGGCAGAGGCTGAGGCAGATAGTGCGTTCTTACGATTGTCCCAAGCCACCTCTCCTACAAAAGCAAGCCAATGGTATTCAGGTTTGCTGCAAGTGATTGAGTCTTTGTCTCAAATGCCGAAGCGCTGTCCTTTAGCACGAGAGAATGAGTATTTTAGCCAAGAAATCCGGCAGCTACTCTACGGTAAAGGACACAATCTATACCGCATCCTCTTCACTATTTTGGAAGAACAAGAGGTATTAACAGTTCGTATTTTGCATATCCGCTACGGTACACAGCAAACCATCGGTGAAGATCCAGAAGAACATAACGGCTCTAATAACTGAACTTTAACAAACTGATCCTGACTTAAAATCGCCAGTCCTGTTACACTTCTTCCCCTAGCTCCTTGATCCGTGCGGCTAAACGATCTGCCCGTTGACGTTCCGTATCTGCCCGTTGGCGTTCTGCTTCCTCAGGCAGCAGTACCAAATTCTCGTCGGCGTCGTAGGACCGCAGCCAAGTTGCCGTGTCGTCTTCCACTTCGCCTTTTCTAGGATATCTCTCACAACAGCAATCGAACCAGACCAGCTAGCCACCTAACACATCCAGCCCATGCCCCACGCCCTATGCCCTCGCTACCGTCTAAAGAATCGTCAGATAAGTATCAGCCGACTCCGTCGGCAACACCCTTAACGTTTGATTGCGTAAATCCGGCTCCAATCCTAGCGCCTCCAGAGGAATCACCCCCAACAAAGCATCCCGACCTCCAGGCAGTTCCAGGCACTCAAACGTGCCCTCTCGGCCACACAAGATAATTGTGGCGTCTCGAAAGATTCTAGCCTTGCTCAAACCAGTCGCTGTCGTCACATCCACTTCCTTCAGGATTTTAAGACCCAACTGAGCAATAACAGCTTGAGGCAAACACAGCGTCGTTGCCCCCGTATCCACCAAGACATTTTTTAGAGTCACAGACCGCACCTGCTCCACTGGCATCCTCCCATCCTCTGCCAGAGCCTAATCAATTCGATTTGTAACCGTTGGCGTCGTTAAAACCTTACCCATCTCATTGTCATTTATTGTTATCTGCATAATTACCTCCTATTGGGGCAATCGCTATTATCTTTCTATTTATGATATCTTTCACAACAGCTACAGACCATACCT
>CAXUIV010000065.1:2995-12420 GCA_964250875.1 uncultured bacterium | reverse complement strand
AGAAAATGACTGGACAGTCGAGGCGAGCGGTGAAATGGATGGGCGATCGCTCTCGATACAGGTCACGCCGTTCGGGGTAGGGACCGATCAGACGGTCCAGGTAGCGCGACTCAAACTTGTGTGTTTCCTGTGCCAGTGCCTCTAGATCGCTGACGCCGTAGTAGCTGGCACCAGCTTTAAAACTGTCACGAAAGGTGAGAACACAGAGGGTCGTGTAGCCACCGGCGCTGCCGCCTGCGATCGCCAATCGATTACCATCCACCAGGGATCGACTAGCTAGATACTGGGCACCATTAATGCAATCGTCCACATCAACAATGCCCCACTGCTCATTCAGCCGCTGACGATACTCTCGTCCGTAGCCAGTGCTGCCGCCGTAGTTGACATCAAGCACAGCAAAGCCGCGACTTGTCCAGTACTGGATTCCTAGGTTGAGCCTGCTAGCCGCTGCCGCTGTGGGTCCACCGTGGCTTTTTACCAGTAGAGGTGGCAGTTCAGACTCTGGTGCGGTGTAGTCGCCGTTTTGGGGTGGGTAGAAGAAAGCATGCGCTGTTAAACCGTTCTCCGTGGGAAACTCAACTGCTTGGGGAGTCGATAGATATTTAGCATCAATTGCCATCTCGCTCGACCGCCGTAGCACTGTCAACTGCCCGGTTGTCAAGTCCAGTTGGACAACAGCTGTTGACTCGGCTGGTGAGGCAGCACAGAAGACGGCAAAACCAGCAGCTACCTGAAGGGAGGAAATCTCGGTGTAGGGCGTTTCAATCGGCTCTAGCTGTCGCGTGTTTAGATCGAGACGAGCTAACTGCCACTGGCCCTGCTGCGTGTAGGTGCAGATGATGCGACTAGCGGACTCAAACCCATAAACAGACATGCCAAACACCCACTGGGGCAACCCAAACTCAGCTGGCATTTCGTACAGCGATTCAACGCCGCTAGCATGGCGGTAGAGATTCCACCAACCAGACCGATCGGAGACAAAGTACAGAATGCTATCCGGCGACCACTCTGGCTGAAAGACCGATTCATCAACACCACCAGCAACTCTCTCGCGACTCCCCAACGAACCATCTTCTTTAACCTCGGCTACCCACAGCTGGGTTCCATCCCAAGGCATATTCGGATGATTCCAACTCAGCCAGCACAGACGAGAACCATCGGGACTGAGGCGCGGCGATGAGTAAAAGTCATCTCCCTCAACCAGCACCTGAGCTGCCCCCCCTTCTAGACTGATGCTGACCAAGGTATTTACAGCCTCACCAGCGCCTGTGTGGTCTTCACGCACGCAAATCAGCCTGTTTCGCTGCCGGTCAACAGTCCCGTCCGCATAGCGGTAGTCAGCCGCTGGTGTCAGTGGTTGCGGCGGGTCTGCGTTCGCTTTGCGGTAGAGCTGTTGGTCAGCAAAGTTGGAAAAGTAAACTGTGCCGTCTGCAACAACGATGCTGCCGCCGCCATACTCGTGGACACGAGTACGAGCATTAAAGGGAGGCGCGAGTTCTGTTGTTTGTCCATCAGGAGTGCGGCGCACAACAACGTTCCGCCCGCCCTCCGCTGGTCGCATCTCAACCCAGTAGATATCTTTGCCATCAAGAATAACAGGCCCTAGTCCAATCGTCTCAGAAACAATGAGATCTGAAGTTATCGGTGACTTCCAGCAGCCGTATGGTGTTGAGTGTGGTTCAGCCATTTTGAGTCTCCGTCTGGTGAGGTTAAAAACAAACAATGAACATTCAGCACAGGCTACTCGGCGGTTCGTAATTTGTAAACTGTTCCATCGATTAAGAAGTTATTAACAAAATGTTAAAGTTTTATTAAAAAATGAATTAGTCTGTCCGTAACTATCTAAAGTAGCAAATTTTTCTGTTAAACAGTGATACCGTTATTGAGCAAAAAGACCAGCAGTAAACAAACCTGTCGCATCATAAAATCCCTACAGAATAGGAACCTCAGGCTCTAGCGATCACATTGGCAAAGCTGTTTCAACTTAAAACGTACACCTATGTCTATGGGAGCAGAGATTTTTTTAAGTTAAAAGGTAAATTAAGTTTTGTTACGTAAAGCAATCGAAGGTAATAACATGGCAACATCAACAGCCGAACTCGACCAAACTATCTCAGCTCTTCAGGGAGGCTTGACTTCCGTACCCCCTGCTACTGCTGTTAGCGTAATCGAGAGCTTTGAGACACAAGTTAAGAGCTTAGGCGCTACGCAAATCGCAAGCGGTCTAGGCGAACTCAAGCAACTGCTGACAAGCGGCAGTGCCACTGGCCCAGCCATTGGTAAAGTACTGTCACAGCTCGGAGAGCAAACCACAAGCTCTGCATCAGGTGCTGATGCAACTGTTTCAGCTAAGTTGAAGCAGTTGGGTGAGTTGCTCAGCAAAGCAGGCGCTTCTTTGATGTAATTTCACGTCAGAAGTTAACATTCTGCTAGCGCTGATCTAAGGCTGTTCGTTCGTAGTTGCGCTTCAGCGCCAAGAAGGCGCGACTACGAACCCAGCTATTTATTCCTCCAAAAGAAGGGCTTGTACAGGCTAGAAACCTGCACCACGAACCAATGACTATAGTCTTTGCATCTGGGCGATTTTAGGATCGATGATTTTTTGACCAAGGCTGGGAAACTTGATTGCTAGGGAAATTTTTCTTCCCGACCCAAAAACATGAGTCACTTCACCCATGCCAAAGGTGTTATGCATAATGCGATCGCCCACAGTCCACTGCTGATCGTTGATGGCCGCTTCAGAGGGGGTGTTCCGTCGCGGTTGGCGGCTAGAGGTGATGCCCTCTCTCTTATTAGAGACGCGACCAGCTGCCTGTTTGGTCATTAACAATTCGGGTAACTCAGTAAGAAACTGGGAAGCAATAGCGGGTTCGCGAGAACCGTAGAGACGGCGCTCGCGAGCGTGGGAAATATATAGCCGGTCTGCTGCACGAGTAATACCAACATAACAGAGGCGGCGCTCCTCCTCTAGGGCAGCGGGGTCATCTAAAGACCGGAAGTTGGGAAACAGTCCTTGTTCCAGTCCTACTAAAAAGACAACGGGAAACTCTAGTCCTTTCGAAGCGTGTAGAGTTAACAGCGAGACGGCTGCTTGTCCTTCTTTTAAGTTGTCCAAGTCAGAGGTCAAGGCGGTACTGCTTAGAAAGGCTGGAAGAGTTGCATCTTCGTTTTCTTCCTCAAATTGCCGTACAGCGTTGTAGAGTTCCTGGACGTTTTGCACTCGGTCTAGGCTCTCGTCAGTGCCCTGCGCTCTCAAGTCCTGAATGTAGCCGGAGTCTTCTATAACTCCCTGAACTATTTCCGACGCGGGTGCGATGTCAATGTTCTCCTGCCAGTGACGAATTAGCTGAGCAAAGCTCAAAACTCCCTTAGCTGATCGTCCGGCTAGAGATTTCACCGAGGTTTCATCGTTGAGGATCTCCCACACAGGAATAGTTAACTCGCGGGCTGCATTAACGAGGGCGTCAATCGTAGCTTTACCAATGCCTCGACGGGGAGTATTGATGACCCTCAATAGACTAAGTGTATCCGCTGGGTTAGTGATCGCCCGTAGGTAGGCCAAGACATCTTTGATTTCCTTGCGATCGTAGAATTTCAAACCTCCCACCACAGTGTAGGGAATTTGCCGACGTACCAGATGTTCTTCTAAAGGGCGAGACTGGGCGTTTGTGCGATAGAGAACGGCGAAACTGCCCCAGTTTGACTCTGGTATCGAGTGTTCTAACTGGCGGATTTGATTGACTACAAACTCGGCCTCGGCAATTTCATCGTCGGCTTTGTAATAGTAGATCGGATCTCCTTCCCCGCGTGTGTGTTTCAGAACTTTATCTATGCGTTCTGTATTGTTCTCAATCAGATGGTTAGCCGCTTCTAGAATATTCTGCGTGGAGCGGTAATTTTCCTCCAGCTTCACCATCGTGCGGGTGTCCTCATCCGCTAATCCGTCGCCAAAGTCCTCTTGAAACTCCAGCAGAATTGTGAAATCTGCCGCCCGGAACGAGTAGATGGACTGGTCAGCATCACCGACAACAAACACTGAGCGATTGTCCCAGTTCCATTCGTTTTTCGTTTCCCCGTTGGTGACTAACAGCCGGATCAGGTCGTACTGAGTGCGATTCGTGTCCTGATACTCATCGACCAAAATATGACGAAATTTTCGGTGCCAATAATCTAGTACCTGCTCATTTTGCTGAAACAGGCGCACGGGCACCAGAATCAAATCGTCAAAATCTAGAGCATTGTTTTCTGCGAGAGCGGTTTGGTAGTGGCTGTAAACCTCAGCAATCACCCGTCCGCGATAGTTTGGCTGCTCTTTCTCTAGGTCTTGAGGTGAAAATCCTTGGTTTTTGGCATTGCTGATGGCGTAACGAACGGAGCGGGGTTCAAACTTCTTGTCATCCAGATTGAGCTGTTTGGTCACAATCTCTTTGACTAGACTTTGAGCATCTGATTCATCAAAAATGGAAAAGTTGCGATTCCAACGGTGGCCTTTTTCGTCTTGATACTTGTCAATGTCAAACCGCAGAATCCGAGAGAGTAGACTGTGAAAGGTGCCCACCCACAGGTCTTTGATGTAGGTTTTGTAGACACGCGATCGCAACCTCGTTTGCTCATCACCTGCCAAGGCGGCAAAGAGCTGACCATATTCCTGTGTTGCCAGCTGTTCGGCAAACAGCTTCTGGATACGCTCTTTCATTTCCCGCGCTGCTTTATTGGTGAAGGTCACAGCTAGGATATTTTCAGGATCGACCCGGTGCTTCAGAATCAGATTAGCAATCCGATATGTCAGTGCCCTAGTCTTGCCAGAACCCGCTCCAGCCACGACCAGCAAGGGGCCGCAGAAGTGTTCAACGGCGCGGCATTGGGAGGAATTAAGGTGGCTGAGGAATGTGGTTTGAGTCATGGATCAAGGCGACTAAGCAACGTGCAATGTCGCTTTACAGAAGTATTGTATCTTTCCACAATACTGTACTGGCTAGGGGTGAGGGCAGGAAATTTCCCTTGCTCCCCCTCCTATCTCTCCGGCGGGGTGCTGGACGCTCCTGATCTTCCATCTTTACCGCTGAATATTTTCATGTGATGTCGCAACTACATCTTCCATAAGGTATAATTTAAGGCATTTGGCACTATAGCTATGGGTCCATCTCCCAGATGGAGCATCTACCTCAATTTCCGTCTGCTCCCAAGCTAAGGTTGCTATCCTGGTTTAAAGCTTCACCTTGAGCTAGTGTCTATCCATCCACCAGGCGTGCCGCGTTATTTTTGTCAGTTTTACTAAGTAACTGTCCTACTGCTGACCAAGCAGACAGTAGGCAGGCGGCAGTACGGCAGTAGGCATCAGTTTGTCTGAGTCATGACTTGCGATTGGGAGTGTTCTAATCTTCATATTTTAGGTTCCAACATGACTGAAAGTAGAAATTAAGCCTGAAGTACTTAATCAAACACAGATATCGTTTAGATATCAGTGACGTAGTGAATAAAATTCAAACTCCATCGACTTTCGTTTCTGATGAAGGATTGAGCGCTGTTGCACCACATGAACAAGATGCTAGGCAAAACGCTAGACAAGCGCTATCGAATTATCAGGTTATTGGGAAAGGGTGGATTTGGCGAAACCTACCTAACTGAAGACACCCGCAGAATAGGTAGGCATTGCGTCGTCAAGCGCTTGCAGCCTGTCAGTCGCGATCCACACACACTAGAGGAAGCCAAACGGTTATTTGATTCTGAAGCTATCACACTGGACAAGCTAGGCAAAGAACATGACCAGATCCCCGATCTGCTGGACTACTTCGAAGAAAATCAAGAGTACTACCTGGTGCAGGAACTGGTTGAAGGCCGTCCTCTGAATGCTGTGATCTCAGGTGGAGTGACAGAAGCTCAAGTCATCAGTATTCTTCAAGATGTGCTGGGAGTGCTGCGATTTGTACACCAATCTCAGGTGATTCACCGTGATATCAAACCGAGTAATTTGATGCAGCGACACAAAGACGACAGGATGATGCTAATTGACTTTGGGGCAGTTAAGCAAGTCCATACCCAGTTTGTGAATACTGAGGGGCAGACCACCTTCTCAAGAGTCATTGGCACGCCGGGGTACATGCCCAACGAACAAGGTACAGGTAAACCGCGCTTTTGTAGTGACATATATGCACTGGGTATGGTAGCAATTGAAGCACTTACGAGGATACCCCCAAACCAATTACCAGAAGACCCAATTACAGGTGAAATTATCTGGCGCGAGCAAGCGCACGTCAGTCCGCAGCTCGCCGCCGTTTTGGAGAAAATGGTGCGTTCTCACTTCAGAGATCGCTACCAATCTGCAGACGAAGTACTGGATGACTTGAAAAACCTACCCGACTCTGGGGATGTTAATCAAACCTATGAGTTTCCGTCAGAAAAACAGTCCTTAACGGTTGTTCCAACCACATTCGCCTCATTTACCTCTACTCCTAAGAAGTCTTTGATCATTGGAGTAAGCACCGCTGCTGCCCTTGCGTTGATAACTGGTTATGCCTATCTTCAAAGATGGCAGGCATATCAAGAAGCGCAAATAGCTTTAGAAAAGGTGAGAACCTTGGAGGCACAGAGAAAATATCCGGAGTGTATAACTCTGGCGAAAGTATTTTCTCAAAAATATCTAGACCTGTATTCTGCCGATCAAACTCTACTTAATAGTTGTCAGCTTGCTAGGGATCAGGCTATCCTAGCACAAGCTAAAAGCAAAGCTAAAAGCAACGATTTGGAGGCAGCAATTCAGCAGTCCAGTGCTATCTCCCCAGACTCCTTAGTCTACGATGCGGCTCAAAGTCAAGCACTGGTTTGGAGAAAAACCCTACTTCAAACTCTCTTACAAAATGATATATCTCAACAGAATAAAGGGTTGGCTCCGATCATGGCTCAAATTAAGCCAAAAGTTCAGGTGGATGCCGAACAAGTTATTATAAGTTATGATAATTCAAGCTACGCAACTGCATCTGTTAAAAACAAAGAGAAGTTTCTTAGAATTCTTACAGTTGTGTTCATGGAGTTTTTTAGGGGTAACAAGAAGGAAAATGTTCCATCAAAATACACAGAATTTGAGCAGATGATTGTTTACCCTCAACAAGGCAGACAAGAAGCTATTATCACTACAGAGCAATGGAATAACCATGTTAAAAGTAGAGAATCAGCTAAGCAGCTCTACCCATCTATTAAAGTGATTAATCGGTAGCAGGAAGAAAAAGTTTTATTGATAGTAGGGTTGAAGGTCCAATCTATGGTGAGAAACATGCAGAAACATCAATGGGCTCGTTCGGCATACACTTTGACTTGCCTCGTGAGCAGTAACCTGATCTTAAGTCAGGCTTTTCTAACCAATGCTTTAGCATCAGAAGCAGTTAACGATCTCATTCAGTCAAGTGACACGATTAAGAATTCGACTGATGGAAACAACGCGGCTAGTAGTCCTGCACCTCAACAAGCTGAAAGCAGCAATGCGGTTAGTAGTCCTGCACCTCAGCCGACTGGCGGTAACAATGTGACTGGTAGCACTGCTCCTCAGCAGACGGAAAGCAACAATGCGTTTAGTAATGACACACCAAAGCAGACTAGCAGTGATAATGTATCTCACATCAATACACCTCAGACTAGCGGTAGCTATGCATATCGGCGGGTTAAGTATCGCCAGACTAGAAATAGTACCGCCGGTAGTGGTAGCTTGAAGCAAATTGACGAAAATAGAACAGAAAATGCTCAATCTAGGGTACCTGCTGTCAAAAAGCTCAATTTTACGGATGTTGCATTCGGTATTTTGGCACCAGGAAGCCCGCAATCTCAAGGTAGGTATGTTCATCTCTACCAGTTTGAGGGCCGAGAGAATCAACTCGTCCAGGTTAGGCTTATCGGCAGCAACGACGACCGACCTACAAATAACCTGAGCCTAAATCCTTACCTAATTCTGCTCGATCCCAACAATCAGGTTATATCAAGGAGAGGTAGTGAGGGGGCAGACGGCCAACTTAAGCAGGCATTTATGCCCGTAAGACTGCCGATGAAAGGTACCTACACTGTTGCAGTGACCAGTGAAAAGCCAGGTGCTATAGGTCGATACAGTCTGGCTTTAAGAGAGGATAGAGGTAGCTATGCCCTTGACAAATCTGGCGAACTCAGCAGTAGAAGCATAACGTCCCAGTTGGATCAAAGCTCCTCCAAAATCGAGCTTCAAGGAAAGAATGATCAATCTAGTCAATTGAGTCGTAAAGTAGCGCTACAGTCAGACGAAAGCTCCTCCGAACCTTCTGAGCTTCAAGGTAGAGATCAATCTAGCCAACTGAGCAGTAGACCTGTAGCGCTACAGCCAGAGCCAAGCTCCTCCAAAATTGAGCTTCAAGGTAAAAATGATCAATCTAGCCAATTGAGCAGTAGACCTGTAGCGCTACAGCCAGAGCCAAGCTCCTCCAAAACTTTTGAGCTTCAAGGTAAGAAAAATCAGCTTGTCAATATCCGTGTAGACAGCACTACTGAACAGTTTCATCCTTATGCAGTTCTGATGAATTCTAAGGCCCAGGTAATCGCCATGAGTGAAGCCACAGATAGCAAATACAGTGCCTCAATTGATCGGGCTATGTTGCCGCAGGATGATAAGTACTATGTCGTCGTAAATTCCTCCACCCCCCAAATCAATGGCAAGTACCGATTGACAGTTTACTAAACCAGCCTTAAACCAGTCCTAAGCCTGCCCCAAGTCAATTAAAAATCGATGAGGGGCAAGGACGGGCGATCGCAGGTGTAACTGGGGCAGCAGGTTAACGTAACTCAATCACGCAGTCTAGGCACTCCATGTTTCCAGTTTTATCCACAAGGCATTGGAGGCAGGACGCTTTATTGCCTCTTCATGCAAGTCCAACCAGCTTTTCGCTCAACTCCCACAGGCGCTTCGCTTTACCATCATCGCTTGCTTCTGGCGAAACCTTTTGACCGAACGACTTGCCGTCTTTTTTCTGTCGGTTTCCCCAACTCCAGTAGGTACCAGATTGGCTGTATTCAGGCTCGGCGACCACCGCAGCCACGCGATCGCCGGCCAACTCCTCGGACACGAACCCTCCTGTGACGTACTTCTGGAACAGTGGAAAGAGTTTTTGAAACAGCGGGTAGTGATTTCGAAATAGAGCAGTTGTCGCAACGCATCCAGGATAGAGAGAGCTGAAGGTGATCCCGGTTGACTCGTGATAGCGCCGATGCAGCTCCCGCATAGTCAGCACGTTGCAAACTTTGCTGTCTTTATAAGCCTTGACAGGTTCAAACTTCTTGCCATCGATCATTGAAATTGGCGCTTTAAATCCTTCGGCGAAGCCCTTTAGCTCGCCCAAGTCCGGACGCGGCGGAATCTTTCCACCCAGTTCGTCTGGGTTGTGCGTCACTGTTCCTAGAATGACTAGCCTCGG
>CAXUIV010000065.1:0-2895 GCA_964250875.1 uncultured bacterium | reverse complement strand
CCTCTGGGCAAGAGCCTTTGCTGCGTACAAGCCGACGCCTGAAGAAGTACCCGTGATGACAACCGTTGACTGCCGATGTTGTTCCATTCTATTCAGATGTTGACTGCCGTTGAGTATCAGCCCGACTGGGAGGGCAGGCAATATCTATATTACCCATGAGATGCAGATCATTGAAGTACAGAGGAGCAAAGATGATCTAGAGCGCTCTCGTATTCCTCTAAGAGTGTCGCTTGTTGCCAACATACAACCGAAGATAGATCTAACGCACAGTCGGGTGAAACTGTCTAGTCTTGTAAATAATATGTTACATTGTAGATACGAAGCAAAGAATGGAAACAGTGTTGCACATGCGGCATGAAGCTGATATCGCCCTAGTTTGGGTTGAAGGGGACAATTATGGACGGCAATATCGAGTTAACTCTAGAGCAAGAATTCAACATCAGAAGCTTTGCTGACCAGGTGCAGCAAATGTCCATCGAGCAAGCTCGAGAGTTCTTGATCTTGCAGCACAAATACATGGTGATTCGGGAAACGATGTATCAGGACATACTGAAGCACGAGTGGAAACTAGATGCTGGATTCCCCCAGGGTTAATCCAGTTTAAAGCTGATGTTGCCTGAAAGACGACTGCCATAAAAATAGCTGCACAGTTCACAGTCAGGTTTTACCAGCAAGCTAATCTCCAACCCATATGAAGACCGATACACATCGCAGTAATGACTATGAAGTCATAAGTAGCGGTGCATCTGCAAAGGTGTCTCTGCTTGTGACTAAGCTCCGAAGAGACATTTGGAACCTCGGCATTCTCTATTGGATGTTTTCTATCACAGAGCAGAGTTTTGCCTTCCTGGCTGATAGCTACTTGTCTGCGGTTGAGATCACTCAGCTATTCAAAGTCTCTCTGCTGTTCGTTGCCTGGATCTACTTAAGGCCAGAGCTAAGCTTGGGAAAAAGTTTGAGTGCTGAGGACATAAGAACGCTCAAGTACTACAAGCTTGATTCAAACACTCCTCAGCACGAAGCATATCGGCACAAAACTGAGGCGAGAATGCTTCAGTTAGAAAAATATCATCTGATTAGCCAGGAATACGTTTTGTCAGTTCCTTACCTATGTCAGATCTACCATTTGCTGAATTTGAAGCATCTTGAATCCGTTCACGGCTTCAGCCTTAACAATCTCAAAGTTGTTGATGTCAGCCAAATTGAGACGACAACTATCGGTGGAGCGATTAAGTTTCAAACAGTTTTAGATTCGCCGTTTAATGTCTTGAGAATTTGGAGACAGCCTGTTGTCGAGGTAGGTTTAACCCTACATACTCCCTACACAGTTGAGCTAAGTATTCCTATCTACAGCGGAAAGAAGATTATAGTGATGTTCAATGTATTGCCACTTGGCGACAATGCGCACAAGCTATTCATTGACATCTACAGCAATCTAGTATTTCCAAAGCCAATACTGCAAGTTATATTACATCTTGCTTCTAGCCTGACAGTGTTTGAGGATCTACCATATCTCCAAAGACTAGCTGAAGGAAACATTCACCGTTCAGTCAACCTCGGCAAGTCTGATCGTAAAACGATGTGGCTATTTAAGCGATTCGTCGATTTGTACGGTTCTAGCTTAGAGCAGCCTCAACATAACGGAGCTGTTGAACTGCGGCCCATGCTCGTTGCAGAAGCAGGTTGATTTTGCTAGAGTCATACCATTTTGCTGAGGGTTGCCTCATTATTCATCCTAATTCTAGTTACGAATGCGACCATTGATACGTAGAGACGTTAATATAATGGACTATACGCCAGCTGGCATAGAAGGAGCCGATGACAACGTCCGTATCAACTGGTCTTGCGGTACTGGGAGGAATTCTAACGGTACTTTCGCCTTGTGTCTTACCAATTCTACCTGTGCTAGTGGGGCGATCGCTTCAGTCTCATGTGTACGGTCCTGTAGCTCTAGTAGCAGGATTGGTAAGCGGATTTGCCGTGATAGGGAGTTTGATTGGCGTAACAGCAAGTTGGTTCACTGGATTGGCGAGTCTACTGCATTCAGGCGCGATCGCCATCCTGTTGGGCTTAGGGTTACTGGCGATTTTCCCAACCTGGAGCTACCGGCTATTTAGCCATCTTCCTATGGGCAGGCGAATCAAAGAACCGGCACGAATTGGTTTGATGGGAGAATTCTGGCTGGGAACTCAACTTGGACTACTGTGGACCCCTTGTGCTGGACCTGTTTTGGGAGGAATTTTGGTACTGGCAGCGGTTGATCATCAAGTTACCAGTGCCTTTGGTCTTCTGCTTGCTTATGGAATGGGAGCTGCATTGCCGATGCTGGCGATTGCCTACGGCGGACGTGCCTTCAGCCGACGCCTACTGAAGCTGCGTCCTCACGGCGTCGTACTACAGCGAGTAGGTGGGGTGATGATCTTGGCGACGGCTATTGCTATTCTTCTGGGTTGGGATGTCCAGGTGCAGCTCTGGCTGGCTCCACTCTTTCCAACTTTACCGCTGTGAGAAACCGATGACTATAAGAACCGGCGCGAAGGCGCAAAGTCGTAAAAATTGCTTCATACCCTAATCAAGCAACGTCCTCTCAGAGAGCTGTGAGACCAATTTCTGAGATTCTCCTGAAGAATCTTGATTTCGTCGAGCGATCGCGTCCCAACTATCAACTTCACCCACCTCAAACAAATTTGAACTTTCTGTTGACATTCTACCAATTGTTCGATTAAGGTGTTTTTGTACCGAACATTCGGTTAAAACGGAATCTTGCAATGACGACATTTCACACAATCAACGTGGACGGCTTGAACATCTTTTATCGTGAAGCTGGTTCAAGAGAAAATCCCACCCTCGTTCTGCTGCATGGTTATCCAGCTTCATCCCACATGTACCGCGACT
>CAXUIV010000064.1:0-12433 GCA_964250875.1 uncultured bacterium | reverse complement strand
TGTATGCCTTACCGAGGGAGTACAGAAGTTAAACATCTCCTCTATGCTTTAGTTACCGATTATGGCACAGAGGCAATTCAGCAAAGAGTCACCCGTGCCCTGAGTGGTTTGAAGTGTGCGGCGTTTTACGGGTGCTATTTGCTACGTGCCCAAACGTCTATGCCCTATGATGACCCACTCCAACCGGAAGCCATGGAGAACGTGTTTCGAGCGGTGGGGGCAACGCCAATCTATTACAGAGGCCGGACTCAATGCTGCGGCTGGCCCCTTGCTAGCTATGCCACTACCCAATCTTTTAAAATGGCTGGGATGCATATCCAGGAAGCATTGGCCAAGGGTGCAGACTGTATAGTTACACCTTGCCCTCTGTGTCACCTAAATTTAGACTCCCGTCAGCCAGAAGTAGAAAAGGTTATTGGGAATAAGCTAGGTTTGCCGATTTTACACTTACCTCAGCTGATTGCCCTAGCGCTTGGGGTTGAACCAAAACAATTAGGAGTAGACCGACATATTGTCTCAACGCGGTCTGTGTTAGAGAAGTTAGGGTTTTGACCCTTTACTTATTCTTTAATTGGCGCTGCACCTGCTTTAGAGATTGATACATCTCCGGTAAACGGTGATAGATTGCAGCTGCTTTGACAAACAGTTTATGGGGAATGGCTGGAATGCCAGTAACGATCGCGCCCGGTTCTACATCTTTGTGAATGCCCGCTTTAGCGGTGGCGATCGCCCCGTCACCGATCTTAACTTGATCAACAACTCCTACTTGCCCTGCCAAAATTACCCGATTTCCCACCTTCACCCGACCAGACAACCCCACTTGACCTGCCATGATGCAGTTAGCACCGACTTGACAGCCGTGAGCTATTTGCACCAAATTATCGATTTTGGTGTTTTGACCGATGCGTGTCTCTCCTACAGATGGGCGGTCAACTGTACTGTTGCATCCAACTTCCACGCCATTCTCTAGCACCGTGTAGCCAGACTGTTCCATCTTGAACCAGCCAGTTGGCGTCGGAACGAAGCCGAAGCCTTCGGCACCGATAACAGCACCGCTGTGAATCACACAATCTACCCCAATCCGAGTCCGCTCGTGAATGGTGCAGTTGGCATGCAGCACGGTGCGATCGCCAACCTCTACCTGTGGGTAAATCACTACGTTAGGGTGAATGCAAACCCCATTGCCAATCTTGACTCCCGCTTGCACTGCTACATGGGGGCCAATGTAGACATTTTCTCCGATTTGAGCCGAAGGGTGAATTGCCGCTGTGGGATGGATTCCTGAGTTTGGTCGAAATGGCTGATAGAACAAAGCGAGGACTTGGGCGAACACCAGTCGGGGGTGCGATGCCGCGATCCAGGCTATGCCTCGCTCTTGTGCCTGCGTCTGTAGAGACTCTACATCAAGCGGTAAAATCAGGGCACTCGCAGCAGTCTTTCCAACCTCAGCACCGAATTTTTCTCCCTCTACAAAGCTAAGGGTACCCGGTGTCGCTGCGTCTATGGCTGCCACTCCAACAATCTCTGGATCCTGACTCTTGGCGTCTGTACTACCAACCCGACCTGACAAGCTGTTGATGTTAGCAGCACCAAGTTTTTGCAATATCTCGCTAAATCTCATTTGATTGCAATTCTCTCCTCATCTCCCCATTTACCCCTTATCCCTATCTCCCATAGCCTGACCAGCCAACCAGGCTGTAGTCCATGCACTTTGGAAATTAAAGCCTCCAGTCACGCCGTCAACATCTAAAATTTCCCCGGCGAAGTAGAGGCCAGAAGACAAGCGGCTTTCCATCGTTTTGAAATTAACTTCTCTTAAATTGACACCGCCACAGGTAACGAACTCTTCTTTAAAGACACCTTTACCTTTAATGGCATATTGTCCCTGAGTAAGTTCTTGAATTAGCTGAGTCAACATTTTATTAGATAAGCCACCCCAACGGTCTTCCACACCAATTCCAGCACGAGAGACTAAATACTGCCAAAGGCGGTGGGGCATGTCTACACCACGATGTAACAAAATGGCCTTTTTCGACCACTCAGCTTTGACTGCAAGCAATTGCTGCCGCAGGTCTTCCGGGTTTAATTGTGGCACCCAATCGACCAACAAGGTAGTTTGATATTGGCAGTTATGCAGTGTCCGCGCTCCCCAAGCAGAAAGTTTGAGTACAGCGGGACCACTCAGACCCCAGTGAGTAATCAGCAGCGGCCCAGTTTGTTCTAGCTTCATCTTTCCTGCCGACAGCCGCAACCGCACAGAACTAACACTGATCCCTGCTAACTCCCTCAATCGCTCGTCCAGAACGTTGAAAGTAAACAAGGATGGAACTGGAGGTTCAATCTGGTGACCTAACCCCTGAGCTATTTTATAACCTAGCGGATTACTGCCGGTGGCTAGAAGGAGGCGATCGCACAGCAAATCTCCCGACCTTAAAAACACCTTAAAGCGCTCTGATAGGTTGCCATCAAGCTGGGACACGGCAACAACGGTTGCTCCGGTGCGAACTTCTACCCCAGCGGCGGCAGCTGCATCCTTCAGACAGTCTACAATCGTTTCCGAGCTGTCCGTAATAGGAAACATTCTTCCATCCGGCTCAGTTTTCAGTTTAACTCCATGAGCGGCAAACCAAGCGACTGTATCCTGACTCTGAAACCGGCTAAAAGCCCCTCGGAGAGCCTTTGCCCCTCTGGGGTAATGTTGGACTAATCCGTCTGGATCAAAGCAAGCATGGGTAACATTACACCGACCCCCTCCAGAAATGCGAACTTTGGCTAATGGTTGACGACTCGCCTCTAATAAGATGACTTGGGTACGAGGATTGGTGGCGCAAGCGATCGCGCCAAAGAAACCAGCTGCCCCTCCCCCAATGACTATTACCCGTAACGGTTCCATCAAGATCCTTAAATCATCTACTTCTAGGCTAGCTGATGCTTGTGCCTTAGCTGGTGAACCGCCGTTCGCTACTTACTAAATGGAGAATACAAGCCGTCAGAATCGACTAAAAGCGCCGCGTCTTCTGCACCAAGCTCAGAATTCCAGTCATAACGGATAGCAGAACCAACAGCAGATAAAATCCACCTGGAATGAATGTGAAAGGGGCAAGACCAAACCCTCTTAGCAGGTATGCAGCCACTGTGATTCCCAGAACAACGCCGAAAAGCTGTGTAAACGTCAGTTTCGATTTGCGATATTGGCTCACTCTGTTTGCCTCATAACCGTGGAACAACGGTGAAGTTGTTGAAATATTCACAGCAGGTTTACTATCTTTTTAAAGAGCTTTGGGTAAGTTTGTAGGTGTAGGCAGCAACTTTGACTGCTAATCTGAGACAGTTTCGATTTTAAACCCCCGTTCGTATTGCTTGAGGAGTGGCTGAGCTAGTATGACTGCACTTTTTCCTTTAGAGATGATTAAGCCTGCGGTACAAACAGCTAGGAGTTATGACGTTGAGGCGCGAGCTGCCGCGTCTTTACTGCAAGGCGAGATTTTAGTCCAAACGCGATCGCACTCGCACTGGGGTGGCGCTGTTACTGCCCAGATGTACTTACCGCTGGCGCGAGCGAGTGCTTGGCAGCAACTGACTGATTACCCGCGCTGGGTACAATACTTTCCAGACGTTACCAAAAGTGAAGTGTTGTCTCGAGGAGAAGTGAAGCGGCTGTATCAAGTTGCCAAAAAAGCCTTTCTTTTCTTCACAACTCAGGTTGAGGTCTACCTAAATGTATTTGAAGTCATGCAGCAGCAAATTCAATTTCGGCTGGAACACGGAACCTTCATTGATTTTTCCGCCGACCTTGAGCTGCAAGACTACGGTACTGGAACCATCCTTACCTATGCTGTCCAAGCAACGCCTAAGATTCCTATCCCTACGATTTTTATTCAACAGGCGATGCACTTAGAGTTACCAGAAAATATGCGTACCATGCGACGAACCCTTTGCGCGCAGTAAGCGTATTCCACTCGCGTAGAAATCTAATCTTCTTGTGCGGGCATCTTGCCCGCTTTTTAATGAGTATGCTGGGTTGATGTTAGTTGTTGATTCTTAGTATACGAACAACTAACAATCAGCAACCAACAAGGCGGCGAAATTGCTACTGCGGAGTTCTCTGACTCTCTTTGATAGGACAGACCGGCACCTTTTTTTGTCCCGGCATCTGGCGTGCTAGGCTCTCATCCACACACAATACAGAGGTGGCCTTCTGCTGGTCCTGCACGAGGACGGGGGGTAATGTTTTGCCTTGCAGATCGATGTCAATGGGCTGTTGCTGAGGGGTCGCGGAATTCTGTTCAGCAGTGTCGTTTGGCTGAGAACTATTGTGAGAGACCGTTGTGGCAAAATTAACAGCGGAGGTTTCTAGAGAAGATGAAGTAGAATTCCCGGAGGGGGTTTCTTGGCTAGGAGCGCTACCTCCAGTAGAAGGAACCGTAGGAGGAACCGTAGGAAGAATCGTAGTGTCTGGCGCTTGAATATTTACGATGCCTCCCGTAGCCGTAGCTGTACCTGCTTTTAAATTCACTTTAAAGGGCTGACCATAGGCAGAGTAGTCAAGGCTATTGAATCCGCCACCGCCATCAACGATGCCAGTAATATTTACACCGCTGTTAATCTTAAAGGTATCGTCACCGCTGCCGCCTGTCAGGTTTTGAAAGTTGGAGAAGCTATTGCCGTTGATGGTACCGCTATTATTGCTGGTGATATTCCACGTGTTGTTGGTGTTTGGACCTGTCAAAGTATTGTTACCAGTACCACCAGTCATCTTGGTAATGTTGCTGATGGTGCCACCAATGTTTGTAGCTTTACCTGCACCTAAATCCACTGTCACGGGAGTAGTGTATGCAGAGTAGTCAAGGGTGGTAGCGGAACTGCGGCCACTAATATTGCCGCTAACACTGGCATTGAGAGCGATTTTGAACGTATCGCTAACGCTACCGCCTGTGAGATTTTGGAAGTCAGCGAAGGCGAGAGTACCGTTGATATTGCCTGCGTTGTTCTGAGTTACGTTCCAGTTATTAGAAGTGTTAGCGCCTACTAGGGTATTAGCGCCAGAGCTGCTACCGACTATGTTGCCAATGTTAGTGAAGCTGCCGGTGATGGTACCGGCGGTGCCTGTGGTTGTCTTAGCTGCTAGATTCACTGTGACTGGATTACCATATTTGGAGTAATCAAGAGTATTGGTGTTACCGATACCAGTAATGTTGCCGCTGATGCTGCTACCTGTTTGGAATACAAAGCTGTCTGTAGCACTACCAGCTGTGAGGTTCTTAACGTTGTTGAAGGTTAAGCCATTGCTGAAGCTACCGTTGAGGTTGCCAGAGTTAGCGCCAGTGATATTCCACACATTTACTAGGGTAGGACCAACTAAAGTGGCACCACTAGCAATATTAACTGGGCTGTTAAAAGGAGTTGCACCACCATTGGCAACAGAGTTGTATAGAGTGACAGTACCAGTGCCGTCTTGGCGTCCGATCTGGATCTGCTGAAAGCCTGGTTGAAACAAGGCTAGCTTGGCGCTGGTCAAATTCAAGGTGTTGGGATCAGTGCTGGCAACGGTGTTACCAACGGCGATATTTTGATTCGGTGTACCTGGTTGAAGCGTTAGAGTACCCGTACCAAACACCTGCGCTGCCAGATTGAGCTGATTTCCAGTTAGAGTAATGTTGCCTAATGGCTGGGTATTGCCAACAGATGCTCCGAAGCTAATGGCACCTTGACCGGAATTTAGGGTGAGGTTTTGAGCGCCAGCTTGGCCGTTGACGGTGTTACTAAAGGTAATATTACCGTTGCCAGCATCGAAGTTTGAGTTAGCAGCAGCCAGAACAACCCTACCCTGGAAGTTGATGTTTCCGCTACCAGTAACACCACCAGAATTGATGTTACCTGTTGTCGTAATGGTACTCTTGGCGCTGCTGCTGTTTCTGGTCGAGAGAGTGATATTCCCCCCTGCACCGCCAGCAGTAGAACGGGAGTCAATTGTTCCTACCCGAATGCTGCCCTGAATTGCTCCTCCACCTGTAAAGGCATTGATCGTCACCGCGCCGCCATTACCCGCAGTGGATGAGGTGGTAATGTTACCCGCTTGAATATTTTTATTGCCAGAAAGGCTATTTGCAGATAGAGTGACCGAACCACTATTGCCAGTAGTAGATGAAGTGTTGATGTTACCAACCACAATAGCGGCTGTGGCATTACCATTCAAACCTCCAAGTGGGAACGGTGCGGCGGCGGAAATCGTAATACTTCTGCCGGGGGCGAGAATCGTGTCTGTTGGGTTCATATAAAAAGAACCGGTGGTGCCAGTCGTGCAAGTGGGACCACAGTCGCCTGCCAGAAACTCTACACTCCCTGTACCAGATCTTAGGTTTAGGGTGCCGTTGGCTAAAGGTTGAATCCTAATATCGTTACTAGCTTGCAGGATGAGGTTAGTGTTACCGGCTAGTCCCTCTAATTGTGATTGATAAAGGGTTGCTGTTTGCGGATTCGCCCCATTCAAGTCACCGAACAGTATGCTCCCAGGCACCGGGGCTGCCTGATTGCCGACGAACTGACCTGTCCCATTAACCGGAACGTTTCCATTCCCATTACCAGCTTCAACTAATATGTTGGTTGGATCGAGCAGCAACGTTCCTAGACTGCCGTAAGCAGCGCTGGTGTCAACCGTGCCTTGAAACGTCAGGCTATCTTTGCCCGAAACTTCGACAAACCCTCCATTCCCTGAACTAGCACCACCACGAGCGCTGATGCTACCGGAGAAATCTGTCGCATGATCTGCCCAGACAATGACTTCACCGCCATTGCCGCTTTGCAATGCGTCTGCATTAATCGTTGAGTCACTGCTGATATAGGTGCGTGAGGCATTCGGTACGATGCCACTGCCTTGGTAATCACCACCAATCCGTACTGTACCACCGCCACTTGAACCGGAGGCGTTAACTGTGGCACTAAATAACCCCACTTTGTCTCCCAGAAGATTGACTGTGCCACCCTGCTGATCTGATCGAGCTGCCGCTACATCTACCTGGCCTGATACGGTCGTCGCACCTGTATCAGTTGCTATTTGAATGCCCGAGCCTGTTAGCTGTACTGTTCCGTCAGAATTGACTGTCAATCCTGTAGCATTTCCACCTCCCCCACCAGTTAGCAGCTGTGGTAAGGAGGGAATTGGCGTTGTCCAACTCGCTGGCAGGCGGTTGCCCACAGCATCAAGCGACTGAATTTCCAAACTTAAGGGATTTGCTGCCTGACTGATCCGCAGCACATGTTCACCTGGTACTGCTGCCACGGTAATCTGTCCTCCTGGCGCTGAGAGCTGTCCGGTATTAACAACGGTACCGCCTACCAGAGTTAGATTCTGCCTCTGCCCAACTGCCAAATTACCAGCATTGACGATCGCCCCTGGTTGGCTCATTGAGAAGGCAAAACTGCTGGGATTGCCAACTAGATTGGCATAACTGTTGGGACCACTAGCACTAAACCAGTTACTGCCAAACCCAATACCGTTAGCAGTTGTGGCGGTGAAAGATGCAGGCACATTAAGGCTAGCGTTAGCACCAAATACAATCCCTGCCGGATTGACGATAAACAAATTTGAATTGCCACCCGTTACCTGTAGCAAACCATTGATTGTAGAGGGACTGCCACCTACTACACGGGCTAGGATGTTTTGAATCTGTGGATTCGATATAAAGTTAGCAATTTGGTTGGCGTTGAGGCCAAACTGCTGAAAGCTGTGGAACAAATTGGCACGGTTTGAAGATAGGGTGCCACCACTGATATTGATGCGGTTTCCACTAGCATTTACAACTGTACCTGTGCCGTCCTGAGCGGCAGTAATAGACTGCGATTGAGCTGGTTGCGTACCAATTAACCCAAGCATCAGCAGACCCAAGCCCAGTAGATTTCCAGCCACCACTGACTTCATCAGAGTTCTCTCCAATTAATATAGGTAAATAAAACTATCTGCTAGTCCTAAAAATTTATGGATGCAGTTTGCAACGAATGTCCTGGCTAGGTTTCGTGATTATACGGAATTCATCTATTGGGTATCTTTACACACCTGTTTTGTAATTAATAAGTCTTTATAGAAAAAACATACTTAAAAGCAGTTTTTAAAGATTACGTATGTGGAGCTTACTGAAAGTTGGCATGGAAGACTGCTTCATCTAAAACAAGCAATGATGAAGATAATCCATAGTCTTTCTGAGGGGTCCAGCTAACTGGCTAGATTTATACATTGCACCTGCTGTAATGTGCATTATTGCTGTCAACTAATGCTTCTGCCAATTACGAGTCAGAGGTTGGGGAGTCTGTCTTTTTTCGCTTGGATATATCTTTAGCTCGACGTCTCTGTAGGAAAATCCCCAGACTCAATCGTTTCATCACCCAATACAGACCTGTCACCACAGCAAAAGTGACAGCGATAATCGCCACCGGACGTTTACTGGCTAGATCGTCTACTACACTAGCCGCTAAAGCATCCAGTTGAGTAATGAAATCCCAGCTGTTAAATCGCAGAAACCGCCCTAAAAAGATGCCCACTGCGCTAAGTGCATGAGCGCTCAGCTCCATCCACAGAACCCACCTGCTCAAGGATCGCTGGTTTAAAAAGTAACCAAAGTTAATTAAAGATAAAACGTAGGCTTGAAACCCAGCCAGGATGAAAAACAGGTATACAGGCAGCAAAATCAGGGTAATCATCCATACGGAGTGAATCGTGCGGATGTTGTAGATGAGGTGAATAACATCGGTTAAAACATAAGGCGCATTGGGTAAGAAAGCGATAAAAATTAGGAATCCAACCCACCAGCCAACAGTCAGTAACGCTCCCCCCGATTCCTTCCGGCGAAACAGCCAAACACTCAAAGCTAAAGGCACAAAAGCCAGAAACAAATTCCAGCTCATCCAGCGACTATTGCTTTGCAAAATATTCCAGATATTGGCGATCGCGCTCATTGTTTCCGCTTTCATCAGAATCTTACGAGACAGGTAGACGCTTTGGGGCCAAGTACAGGCTGTTAGCGTACTAGTATAGCCTCAACCTGAGCGGAGGTAGCTTTCCCCTGTCCCATGCCTTACCGCCTCATCCCGAAAGTTGTAGAGCCAGTGGAGTGCTGCTTGTTCCTACCAATGGTAAAAATTTTAACCCTATCCGTAGAAATTCCGGTTCTTGGCAAGTTTGTCTGTCAAAAGTAAGGAAAGGTTGACGGAGGCACAGGCTATGGGCGATTTGGGACTAGTGGGCAGCGTGTTGCTGTCGGCAGAACATCCAAGGAAGCTACCTAAGCCCTCAGCACATAGGACAGCTTGGGTTCAGCCTGCTCTAAATATTCCATCTGTTGCAGTGACATCACCTGAGTATTCTCGTCCAGATTGGAGTCCTCAAATCACCCGCTCAGAAGCAGTGCCCATGGAAATGTCTAACGATGATTCAGATGCTCAGATTACGGTAGTAATTATTTATACATATAGCCCTGCGCTGAGTGATCCAGGGTTCAGGGATGAGACTGAAGATAGTTCTGCCCTAGCGCATTCAGTATCAAGGGCTGAGGATTCATACGTAGCGGAAATGAGAAATTAACTAGTGGGCACTGGGAACGGTAATTCAGTAGAGGCTTTAAATTCGCACTGATTACGAGTCACATTAGATATTTGAGTAGGGTTCAACCCTTGCTTCGTCTGAGTCGCCAGCAGACAGGCAGGTGAGCAGAAACTCTTTCCTTCTGCCTTCTACCCTCTGCCTTCTGCCCTCTTGAATACAGCCGACTCAGCTGTAGTAATTGACCTCTGCTTCTAGCTGACGAATCAAGCCCTCATCACCTTTAGCTCTGGCTACTTCCAAGCGATGCTGTAGGCTCCTTTGGATATTAGCGTGATGAGTTTCAACAACTTTTCGCATAATTGATTGACGTTTTGTGTTCATATCCTGTTGTTGGCAAAAGTTATTTGGTAAGGTAATTATAACATAACGGCTAAAAAGTAGCAAAGTATACAGAAATTTAACCCATAGTTAGTAGTGTAAGTATTCCAGTAGACAGCCGTTGAGTAAATGGTTCAGCATATTCTGACTCTCTTAAGCGATTTCGGCTTGACCGATGTTTATGTAGGCGTGATGAAGGGAGTCATTGCCCAAATCAACCCCTCCTTAACTGTGGTGGATCTAACACATCTAATTCCGCCTCAAAACATTGCAGCAGCCCGATTTTGTCTGATGAATGCTTACCCTTATTTCCCGACGGGGACAGTTCATGTCGCTGTGGTCGATCCCGGCGTGGGGACTGCCAGAAGGGCACTGGCGGTGGAATTGGCAGATGGCTTCCTGGTAGGGCCAGATAATGGGCTGTTTAGCGGTCTTTTAAAGCCGGATAGAATGCCTTGGGTAAGGACTACGGCAACAGGCAGTGATCCGCAGCCTAGGTCCTACACAGTTGTTGAACTGACAAACCCCGATTATTGGCGTTCTGACCCTAGTGCCACCTTCCATGGTCGAGATATCTTTGCTTCTGTAGGAGCACATCTTGCCAGCGGTGTTCCTTTAAAACAATTGGGACGGGTCATTGACTCAAGCACTTTGGTGCAGCTAGCGCTACCTGAGTGTACTCAAACGGATAATAGGATTGACGGTTGCATTCAGTATGTTGATCGCTTCGGCAACTTAATTACTAATGTTCCAGCCGCTTGTGTTCAAGGTAAGACTTGGTCTGTGCGAGCAGCTGGGCTTGTGATTACGGGTAGTTATACTTATCATGATCGCCCTATCGGCAGTCCTGTAGCTTTAGTGGGTAGTCACGGCTGGGTAGAAATTGCTGTAACCAATGGTAATGCTCAAGCTCAGCTACAGCTAGACTGGGCAGAAGAGGTGCAAATAGTGCTGCATCCATAAGCAACTTAGAGCCATCAATGACGCTGCCTAACTGGATTACCTTCTCTCGTCTGCTAGGCTTGCCGGTTCTTTTCTATTGGTTACACAACCCAACCGTCGAAACTCGCATCTATAGTTTGGCCATCTTTTTGATTGCTGCCGGTACAGATTGGTTAGATGGTTACTTAGCTCGTAAGCTCAACCAAGTTACAGATTTGGGCAAGTTTCTCGACCCCCTGGTAGATAAGTTGCTGGTACTCGCTCCTCTGTTAGCGCTGATTCAGTTAGGCCAAGTACCAGCTTGGGGAGTGTTTTTAATCTTGGCCCGAGAGCTAACTGTAGCCGGTTGGCGCGTCACTCCAAGTCTTACGGGCACAACCGTTGTCGGAGCCAATTTCTGGGGCAAGCTGAAGACCGTGAGTCAAATTGCCGCAGTTGCTCTTCTCATTGCCCCTCTATCTGAAGTTTGGCAGACTCCAGCTCTAATTGTCTTTTGGATTTCTGTCGCTCTCACTTGGGTCTCTGGCGCAGTTTACCTTTGGCCTACAGGAGTGAGGGGTGAGTAGGGGCGACCCGGCGGATTGCCCCTACGTATGGGCGAGAATTTCGTCATCCACGGAGAAATCTACCTCAACTGTGTCTCGACCAGAGGTAAGGTAATCATTCTGAAAAGAGTCTTTCAGCCCAGAAAGGAGATCGTACTCTGGGTGCCAGTTCAGTTCTGTAATGGCTTTGTTCACTGAAGCAAAGAAGTGTTGGACTCTTAAAGGAAACGACTTACGCTTGCCGAAATCAAACTGCTTTGGATCGTAATGTACGATTTGCACATTAGCTGATCGGCCAGTCGCCTCGGCACAGGCACGCGCCAGACCATCAAAAGTGATATAGCGATCGCCCGACACATTATAGATTTGCCCCACTGCTTGGGAATTCCCCAAAACTTGACACATCGCACCAGCTAAATCTTTAACATGACCCAACTGGGTAATATGTAGCCCATTGCCGGGAATCGGGATTGGGCGATCGCGCACAATTCTGTCAAAAAACCAGCCTTCCAGCTCATTGTAGTTCTGGGGACCATAGATGTAAGTCGGACGAATCGCAGTAAACGGCAAATTCATCCGAGTCAATGCCGCTTCAGTTTCGTGCTTACCCCGGTGGCGGCTTTTTGGATCGACTGGGTCTCCTTCTACATGAGGCATTTGGTCAGATGGTAGATACACTCCAGCTGAACTCATATAAACAAAATGCTGCACCCGATCTTTGTACATCTGGGCCAGAGGTTGGGTGTCACCCATTTCACGCCCGTTGTTGTCAAAGATGGCATCAAAATGTTCTGAAGCTAATTTTTCTTGGAGCTGGATAGGGTCTGTGCGATCGCCTCTGAGCTGTAGCAACCCTTCCACAGGTGCTGGCCGATTGCCACGATTGAACAGCACCACCTCATGTCCTTGTTTTACCAGCAGCTGAGTCAGGTAAACGCCAATAAAGCGCGTGCCGCCCATAATCAAAATGCGCATAATTTTCCCGTTCCCTATGCTTTGGCTTTGTTTTAGCAGGAGTCATGCCAATTTGAGG
>CAXUIV010000063.1:0-12508 GCA_964250875.1 uncultured bacterium | reverse complement strand
CTCCCCACCTCCTCTGCAACAGGCTGAACACCAACCACAGCATACCGACCGCTCATCGCCTCGTAGGGTGTAGGCGGCAAGCCGCCAGTACCAGTGACGGTGAAAATTCCTTGCTCGGCGTTGCGGCGTGCTACGCAGCTGTCTGCTACAACTTGCTCTGTACTAACCAACTCCCCCTCAAGCGGCGTCAGCGCTGTTTGAAGGTTGTTGAGTGGTGTGTTGATGTCTACAATGCCGTTGATTCCTTTCATTGAACTAGCCGTAATTTGACTGTTTGGGGCAAGAAACAGACCTTGGGTATCAATGTGAATCTTCCCCCCCAAACCTTGGTAGGCATTAGCGACGATATTGCTATTCTCTAAGACAGTTAAGGTGCCGCTATCAATCGTGATATTGCCCCCATTGCCGCCACCACCTGTAGTCCCGGCAGTGGCAGATACTGTACTGTTGTGGCGCAGCTGCAAGTTCTGTGTCTGAAGCTGAATATTTCCACCATTCCCCGCTGTGGTTGTAGCTGCGGCAATGCTGCCGAGATTGTCTAGTTCGATCGAGTCAGCCACGACGTGAATGTTGCCTGCATCTCCTGTACCTCGGCTGCGGACACTCAATCTACCGCTATCAAGAAGATTCAATTGACCCGTTTGCACCGTCAAGTTTCCTCCCCGACCTGTCGAGTCAAACCAGTTACCAGCAGTCAAGGCGCTTTGGGCCTGACCATTGGGTGAAGCACCACTCAGGTTCACTGACTGAGAAGCAATCACCGTGACATTGCCACCTTGTCCACGTCCATAGGTATTAGCAGAAATTGCAGCTCCGTCCTGCACGTCCAGCCGTCCCGTCGTCACTCGCAGCTCTCCAGTTTGTCCATCTTTAGAACTGCTAAACAGGCCCGTGAAAAAGTCGAGAGTTGGCGTGACCATAATCGGATTGCTGCCGATTAGCTTCACTGAATCGGAGGCGTTGACGGTCAAATTGCCTCCCTGACCAGAGCCTAGACTGGAGGTTCCGACGAAGCCGTTATCCTGTGCCGTCAGCTGTCTTGTGTTAATCGTCAAGTCTCCGGCATTTCCAGCATTGCCCACTCCACTTCCAGTCACTAAAGCGGATGCCGTCAGGTCTACAGAGTCACTAGCATTGAGAGTCAAATCCCCTCCCCGACCCGGTCCAATCGCAGAAGTTGCCACAAAAGCTCCATCGCGGGCAACAAAGTTGGGTGTATTAATGACTACATTTCCAGCGGCACCAGAACCAAAGCTTACGGTGAACAAACCGTTGCGCAGGTTACTCGGCGCAACTGTGCCAGTAGCAAACCTCAATGTGTCTGAGGCAAACGTTCCCGTTCCAATCAGCTCCACAGACTGAGAAGCATTAACACTAATATTGCCGCCTGACGCTGCTCCCAAAGTTAAGGCCACCAGTCTCGATCCTTCACTCAGTTGCAGCGATCGCGCCTGCACTTCAATATCACCGCCACCAACCCCACTAACATCCACCGTTGCGGCTTGAGACAGCTGGACGTCCCGGAATTGCCCGCCGTTATATCCCAGACTCCATCCTTTTGTCGTTGGGTTCAAGCTGACCGAACCCGCTTGCAGGCTGCCCAGCTCAACCCGTCCACTAGGAGCCGCAACTCTGCCACCAGCAAGCGAGACGTCGTTACCCACAAGCGCTAGGGTTTTGCCGGTTCGTACAGTTAGGTTAGCTCCCTGAACCCCTACAGACCCTGGCGTCCCCCCAAATCCTAAGCCCACTGGCACACTCACCGTTAACAAAGGCGTTGTATCACCAGCCGCGTTGAACACAGTGCCATCGGCAAAGCTCAGACGACTTGCTGTACTTGCTAGAAACGAGCCACCAACGTTCAGTTGGGCATTGGGACCAAAGAGGACGCCATTGGGGTTTATTAAAAAGAAATTTGCGGTACCGTTGGCCTTGATCAAACCATCAATATGGGAGACAGAGGAACCAGTTACCCGTGTGAAAATGTTCTGCATCTCCAAAGCGTTATTGAAATAGGCCGTGTTGCCGGTAGGAACAGAAAATTGTTCAAAGCTGTGGAACAAATTCTTCCCAGCCAGGGTACCGCCAGTGATAACACTAGTCTTACCCGTAGGCGTGACGATGGAATTATTTGGAAGTGTCGCATCTGGAACAATTTGCGCGATCGCTGAACCAGCAGCCATGAGACAAAACACCCCACCAACCCAAACATAATTATGCTGTGCCATTATTTTAGATTTTAGATTTTAGACTGAAAAATTTTAGATACGCAGACAGCTTCAGCACTAGAAAATAATGCAAACTGTTACGCGAAATGGTGTTACTAACAACTTCCTACTGATAAAATCTTTCTCCGAGAATTTAATATCAACTCCGAACCTCGAACTCCGAACCCTGAACTATTCCTTACAACCAATTACCAATCAGGATGAAGGGCGACCAAATAGCTGGGTCACTATAATCTTCGTCGGCAATCATTTTCAGTTGCGCTGTTCTAAGCGCCTCTGCCTTAGTGACCCCTGGTTGGCGCAGTTGGGTGTAGAACTCTTCAATTAATGGCACCGTGGCCTCGTCATCGATATACCATAAACTAGCAAGGGCACTTTTGACCCCAGCGCGAACAGCTACCCCGGCAATTCCAAGGGCAGTCCGGTTATCACCAACTGCTGTCTCACAAGCACTTAGAGTTAAGAGTTCGACTGGCTGCTGGCGGTGGCGCGAACGCAACAAATTATCAATTTGCTCCAGCGTGATGTGAGCATCAAACCCCAATAGAAAGGTACTCTCGGAGTCCACTCCAAACCGACCATGAGTAGCCATGTGAACAATTGGGTAGCTGTTGTGAAGTAGGTGCGTCTGTAGCTGAGTTAAGGTAAAGTCCTGATTCAAAAGTTCGGTGCCTCCCAAAATTTTATGTACAGCAGTCACTTCATCCTGGACATGAGTCAGGGCACTGAAGGGAGGACGTTCAACCGATAAGCCGAGAATGAGGGCATGCAGATTGTCTCGATTTAGTGCCTTGGCAGTAGTGAGGTTGAGGCTGGGAGTTGTGGCAATGGGGTACTTCTGAACCAAAAACTTCTCACCGTCGTGCAGGGCTGCCATCGGCACCTGCCGTAACACTCCATCTTGAATGAAGACTAATGTTTTAGGTTTAGTAGCGGCCAAGTCAGACTCTAAAGGACGAATGAGAGCGTCATAAATCTTTTGAGCTGGAGCAAGATATTCATTTGTTGACCGTTTTTCCAGCAGATGGCGCAGTTGATCAATTTCCTGCTGCATTTGCTGTCGTCCCATCTGTACAGTGTGGCCAGTAACAGAACCATCCGGTAGACGCAGGATCATCTCGCTGCGATCTTCGAGGATGACCGAGTAGATGAATGCCGCTTTAGAGTCAACTAAACCCGCCTCACGCGATCGCTCGTCCTGGGCAATCTGTACGCACTCATCACCGAAAAAGTTTTGCAGCTCTGCTAGCTTGAGCAACTCCAAGTTGTCGATCACCTTTGTCAAGTTTTTGGTCCGGTCCCCAGTGGAAGGATTCAGTAAGAGTTCCATCACCTCCCGATAGACCGGCTCAACCGAGTCACGAAAGTCAAATTGCAGGTCTTTATTAGCTACAATCAAATCGCCACGAATATTTTGCAGGGTGGCGATCGCTTGTTCATAAGCGCTGATAGCGGCACTGGTTCCCCCCGTAGCTTTCAAGAGACGTCCTGCCTGCCACTGCCAGCGGTAAAGGCTATCGGCAGCGTTCACTTCCTGAGCAGCAAACTGAGCCTGCTGAGTCAACTGCATTGCTTTGTCATATTGCCCAGACAGTTCGTACAGGTGCCCTAAGCTACCGAGAGCAAAAGACGCTGCTCTAGAGTCGCCAATGTTCTTCGTAACTGCGATCGCCTTGATCAGTGCGGAGGAGCCAGCGCCGTGGGCGGGTTCCCCGACTTGAGAAGCCAGCCGCGTGCGGGGGTTCCCCCCGTTGAGCGGACTGGCGTGCGACTGGCGTTGCGGAGTTTGGGGTGCGGAGTTGGAGGTGTGGGCTAAGGAGTGAGGGGAGAGGGCTAGATTGATCAGGGCGTAGGCTTTATCCCGTGAGTCTGGTAATTTCTCTAGTAATGCATTTGCTCGTTCCCAATCCGCAGCCATGGCAGTTGGATTGGCTGGCAATTGCGACCGCAGCCGGTTCAGATTCAGCAAAGCTTTGACTGCTGCTATGCCACCCAATGCCTTACTCTCTTGCACACTTTGCTCAAAAGCTTGCAGGGCAGCGGCTGTATCTTGCTGAGCGAGTTGAGTTAGACGCCCTTCCTGAAACTTGTCTTCTTCTAAGTGAGCCAAAGTCGCCTGATAGCGATACCGCTGTAATCGACTGGCATGGACGTTGCCTAGATTGTTTAGAGCAGTGGTAATGTACTCAGGGTTATTCAATTCACGCGCCAGCTCTAAGCTCTTTTGTTCCGTAGAAAGTGCCTCGTCATAGTTCCCTAAAGCCCAGTAGGCATTGCCCAAAGCTCCAAGAGCTGCTGCCTCAGTCGAGCGGTCTTGGTGTCTGCGGGATATTTCTACCGCTGACTGTAAGATTTCAATTGCTTTTTTATGTTGCCCCAGCTCGCTATAGGCTTGACCCTGTTCTGCTAGCAGTCCAGCTAGCTGTAACGGCGCTGTAGTATTGTCTTGTCGCCGGTAAATGTCGATTGCCTGCTGCCAGTGGGCGATCGCTCCACTTAACTGACCCGTTTGCCGGTATGCCTGAGCTAGATCATTGTGAACAATGCCTATATCTGTGTCCTTTGACATTTTTAAAAGCGCCTGTTGCCAAATCGTAATGGCTGCCTCAAAATGGCCAGCTTCATACTGAGTTATCCCTTGCTGCACCTGATTCTGGTCGTTTGGAACTGACTGAGCGTGCAGCAGGAGCGCTGGTTGCCACGGTGTGACACTAGATACCCAGCAAAGAGTGAAACTGATTAAAAATAAGCAACCGAAGCGGCGAACACTTTGGAATATCCGGTACATTATAGGTGTTTATCCTGCATGTGCTATCACCATGGCATCATCAGTACAGTCTGGATACGAGCCGTCACTAGCAGTAACAGTACACTCTTAAAACAACTTCACATAAATATTGCGTAAACTTATAAGTCAGCAGGAACAGACTGGTGTGGCAATCGTAGATAAATTTGAATGTCTTGTAGAGACGTTACATGTAACGTCTTTACAGTACAAAAACGCGCCTTTGTTCAATCCGGCTTCACGACCAGCACAGAACAATGAGCTTCCTCAACAACTTGACTACTGACAGACCCTTGAAGGACTTTGTTCATGCCGGTCAGACCACGACTGCCAATGACAATGAGATCAACATGATAGATGTTAGCTAGGCGGATGATTTCTTCGGCTGGATCGCCGGTAACAAGTTTTAATTCGCTCCCTTTGGGTAGAGCCGCCTGGTAAGACTGCATTTGTTTTTCAATCTGCCGATAGGGAATTTCCTCAGAGTTGAGCTGGGGCCGGTCAACAGCGATATCCAATCTCGATTCTGGTGGCGGGATGACGTGGGAAAGGATAATTTTCGTCTCAGGGTGTAGCTTCAGTTCCTCTAGGATCTGAATCACTCGTGCTTGAGCCGCTGAATCGTCAAGGGCTACCAAAATTGTTTTTAGCACCATCAGTACTCCTCATATGAAGTTTTGAGTTTTAAATGTTAAGTTTTAAGTCAATGACTGATGAATTTCTCATTCAAAACCCTCTTCATAAATTCTTAATTCAAAACTCAAAACTATCTTCATCTGCCTGCTTTGGCATTCGCAGTCGCACTGACTCCGCATGGGAGGGCAACCCCTCAGCTTTCGCCAGCACATCAATTGCACCAGCCACTCTCTGAAGTGCAGTAGGCGAGTATTCAATCAGACTGGAGTGCTTGAGGAAAGTTTCAACTCCCAAAGCTGAGGCGTAGCGTGCTGCACCAGAAGTAGGCAGCGTATGGTTAGGACCAGCTAGATAGTCTCCTACCGCTTCGGGTGTAGAGTAACCCAAGAAAATGGCACCGGCATGACGGATATGTTCAAGAAGCGACCAAGGATCGGCAACTTCCAGCTCTAGATGTTCCGGCGCGAATTCGTTCGACAGCTCCGCTGCCGCAGGTAGAGATTCCACGACGACAATCAAGCCGTAATGAGCGATCGCCTTTTCTGTCAAGGTCCGACGTGGGTGGTCTACCAACTGTCGCTCAACCGCAGCCTGTACGTTTTTGGCCAAACTCATATGTGTCGTTAACAAAATCGCAGCGGCCATCGGGTCATGTTCCGCTTGCGCCAGCAAGTCAGCCGCAACATGAACAGGATTAGCTGTTTCATCGGCAATAATCAGCACCTCTGAAGGTCCTGCTAGGGAATCAATTCCCACCGTGCCATATACAAGTTTTTTGGCTAGGGTGACGTAAATATTGCCAGGGCCAGTAATGACATTAACTTTAGGAATCGTTTCTGTTCCATAGGCTAGAGCAGCGATCGCCTGAGCGCCACCTACCCGATAAATCTCCTGCACCCCAGCTTCTTGGGCAGCCACTAGCACCGCTGGATTTACCGTCTTCCCAATTCCTGGCGGCGTTACCATTACGACCCGTGGTACCTTGGCCACTTTTGCTGGAATAGCATTCATCAGCACTGTACTAGGATATGTCGCTCTCCCGCCGGGAACGTATATCCCAGCTCGGTCTACTGGTGTGTAACGCTTACCTAGTACGATGTCATCTCCAAAATGAACCCAGCTTTTAGGAATACGCTGGCGATGAAACTCTTCAATTTGGCGGCAGGCTAACCTGATGGCGTCAAGCAGCTCTTTAGATACCTGCTGATAAGCTGCGTCTAGCTCTGAGCCACTGACACGTAGCTCCTCTGACTTGAGATTCTGTTGATCAAATTCTGCTGTATAGTGCAAGACAGCCCGGTCTCCCTGGCGCTTCACCGCCTGAAGTACTTCCCGAACCGTCGCCTCTTTATGAACCACCTGGTCATCATGGGTGCGATCACAGATGCGCTGTAGTTCTGCTCGTACCTCGGACTGCTGAGTAATGATTCGCAGCATGGAGTTCGGATGGGTGTTTTTCTAGGAATTGCCGACCGTTTGGTGCAGTTGCCCCTCTAACCTTCGGTAGAGAAGGGAGCGGCAATTGTCTTTACAAGCGATTGCTCAGATTTTCTTGCCCTGATGAGTGCAAAGCTGACCTGCAATCGTTTCTCTAGCTTAACGTGGATTTTTATGAGAATCGCAATATTGCCAGTGTGAATGTTATATTAGACTATCTGGTACTATGTCTGTCTATCGATATCTCTGGAACCGACTGTGGCGAATACAAAGTCTGCTATCAAGCGTGTCAAAATTGCAGAAAGAAACCGGCTGCGTAACAAAGCTTACAAGTCAGCGGTTAAAACATTGATGAAGAAATACTTTGCCGCCGTAGATACCTACGCGGCCAATCCCGGCCCGGAGTCAAAGCAAGAAGTGCTTTCCCACATGGCGGCGGCCTACAGCAAAATCGACAAAGCCGTGAAGTGCGGAGTGTTGCACTCTAACAACGGAGCGCGAAAGAAATCTCGTCTGGCTCAAGGTCTGAAGCGTCACGAGCAAACGGATCAAGGAGCATCAACTGCTAGTTAGTTGGTTGCCAGTCGTCAGTCGCTAGCAGCAATGGACAAAGAAATGCAGTTAATTGATACTCACGTCCATCTTAACTTCGATTCGTTTGAACCAGACTTAACATCCGTGCGTTTGCGGTGGCGCGAAACTCAAGTGGTAGGTCTGATTCACTCCTGTGTCCACCCAGAGGAATTCGTGAGGATTCAAGCTATAGCTCATCGGTTTCCAGAAATCAGCTTTGCGGTTGGCTTACATCCGCTAGACGCCGAAAGATGGACTACAAACATGGCTGATCAAATTCTCGCTCTGGCGCGTTCCGACCCTAAAGTGGTAGCGATTGGTGAAATGGGACTGGATCTTTACAAGGCCAATAACTACGAGCAGCAAAAAATAGTATTGGCAGCGCAACTGGAAATTGCTGCCGAACTAGGTTTACCAGTGATCATCCATTGCCGTGAAGCAGCAGCACAAATGCGAGATCTGTTGCAGAATTGGCAAGCACAAACGGGTAAAAAAATGCGGGGAGTGATGCATTGCTGGGGTGGAACACCGGAGGAGACGCAATGGTTTCTGGACTTGGGTTTCTATATCAGCTTCAGTGGCACGGTGACATTCAAAAACGCCAAACAGATTCAGGCATCAGCTCAGATGGTGAAGCGAGATCGCCTCTTAATTGAGACGGATTGCCCTTTTCTAGCTCCTGTACCGAAACGAGGTGAACGACGCAATGAGCCAGCCTACGTATACTATATAGCGGCAGCAGTGGCTCGCCTCCGGGGTGTGTCGCTGGAGGAGGTCGCTGCCCAAACCACCCAAAACGCCTGTGAATTGTTTGGTATTTCAGCACGAAGCGCGTAGGGCGGAGGAGGGGAAAGGCGAAAGGAAAGAGAGAAAAGGAGAAAGGCGAAAGGCGAAAGGGAAAAACGCTTTTCTTCCTTATCTCTTCTTCCCTTCTCCTGCCCGACAAACGACGTTTGCTTACGCCATAATGGTCAAAGAAGCAACTATGAACTTATATTTTTCCGTTAGATACAGAAATACGCAGTCTGTGTATTTGCCACTTTTGCAGCCATCGAGGGAAATACGCATCCTTGACGACAGCAGTCCTTCAGCGACGGTCTGATCAGCTACCTTTTGAGCGGCTGGCCAATTTTGAGTCCTGTAACGTCTCCATAATGAAGTGGCAATTGTCCTGTCCAACCCCGGAAGTGATCGCCATTGCGTCAGCAGGGGGGGGTAAATCAGAGGAGTACTGCAATCAATGAAGAACAGAGGCAACATGCCGCCAGACTGGGCAGACAGCCCGTCGAGCAGCACAGATGACGACGACGGGGGGAAATTGTTGGGGATTTAACTGTCCGCCGTCACAGGTGTGCGGCAGCGACTGCCAAGATTGACATTATTTAAGTACGAAGAGTGAGCTTTTTTGAGCATGACAAACGAAACCTACATTGAACCCGCCTTTCTGCTGCCTGACCTGATCGAAATCCAGCGCTCTAGCTTTCGCTGGTTCCTGGAAGAAGGACTGATAGAAGAACTCAACAGCTTCTCGCCCATCACCGACTACACGGGCAAACTAGAGCTGCACTTTTTGGGTCAAAACTACAAGCTGAAGCGGCCCAAATACGACGTCGATGAAGCAAAGCGGCGAGACAGCACCTACGCGGTGCAGATGTACGTACCAACGCGGCTGATCAACAAAGAAACCGGAGAGATTAAAGAGCAAGAAGTGTTCATCGGCGACCTGCCGCTGATGACAGACAGAGGCACCTTTATTATCAACGGCGCAGAGCGGGTGATTGTCAACCAGATTGTGCGATCGCCGGGAGTGTACTACAAATCGGAAGTCGATAAAAACGGTCGCCGCACCTACTCAGCGTCGTTAATCCCGAACCGGGGGGCATGGCTGAAGTTTGAAACAGACCGCAACGCCCTCGTGTGGGTGCGGATTGACAAAACGCGCAAGCTGTCAGCGCAGGTGTTGCTGAAAGCCCTGGGACTGACAGACAACGAAATCTTCGACGCGATGCGGCACCCGGAGTACTTCCAAAAAACGATTGAAAAAGAAGGACAGTTTTCGGAAGAAGAAGCCCTGATGGAGCTGTATCGGAAACTGCGACCGGGCGAACCACCAACAGTGCTGGGAGGACAGCAGCTGCTCGACTCGCGCTTCTTCGACCCGAAGCGGTATGACCTCGGACGGGTGGGGCGGTACAAGCTGAACAAAAAACTGCGGCTGTCGATCCCCGACACGACGCGAGTGCTGACGCCGGTAGACATACTAGCAGCAATTGACTACCTGGTGAACCTGGAGTTTGACATGGGTTCAACCGACGACATCGACCACCTGGGCAACCGGCGTGTGCGGAGCGTAGGCGAACTGCTGCAAAACCAGGTTCGGGTAGGATTAAACCGGCTAGAGCGGATCATCCGGGAACGAATGACCGTATCGGACGCCGAATCGCTCACCCCGGCCTCCCTCGTCAACCCGAAACCCCTCGTAGCGGCAATCAAAGAGTTCTTTGGCTCCAGCCAACTGTCGCAGTTCATGGACCAGACGAACCCGTTGGCAGAACTCACCCACAAACGCCGCCTGTCGGCCCTGGGTCCTGGAGGACTGACACGAGAGCGAGCCGGATTTGCGGTGCGAGACATCCACCCGTCCCACTACGGACGAATCTGCCCAATCGAGACGCCAGAAGGACCAAACGCAGGGTTAATCGGCAGTCTGGCGACGCATGCGAAAGTCAACCAGTACGGCTTCCTGGAGACCCCCTTCCGGGCAGTGGCGAATGGACGGGTGCAGTTTGACCAGACACCAGTCTACATGACAGCAGATGAAGAAGACGACCTGCGGGTGGCTCCCGGCGACATCCCGGTGGATGAGCAGGGCCAGATCATTGGACCACTGGTGCCCGTCCGCTATCGCCAAGACTTTACCACCACCACCCCGGACCAGGTAGACTACGTCGCCGTCTCACCCGTCCAGATTGTCTCAGTCGCGACGTCGATGATTCCCTTTCTGGAGCATGACGACGCCAACCGCGCCCTCATGGGATCGAACATGCAGCGGCAGGCCGTCCCGCTGTTGCGACCAGAACGGCCCCTCGTCGGTACCGGACTCGAAGCCCAAGCGGCGCGGGACTCCGGCATGGTCGTGGTCAGCCGCACCGACGGGCAGGTCACCTACGTAGACGCGACGAGAATCCGGGTAAAAATCACCGAGCCGCAGCTCGCACCAGACCAAGCCGGGCTGGCGACCACCAACGGGGAACCGGGCAAGCCGAGTGACCCGCGCCTGAAAGTGGGCAACGAAATCGAATACCCGGTGTCAAAATACCAGCGATCCAACCAGGACACCTGCCTCAACCAAAGACCCTTGGTCCACGTCGGCGAACGAGTGGTAACGGGTCAAGTGTTGGCAGATGGGTCCTCCACCGAGGGGGGAGAACTGGCGCTGGGGCAGAATATCCTCGTAGCCTACATGCCGTGGGAAGGCTACAACTACGAAGACGCGATCCTGATCAGCGAGACGCTGGTGCAGGAAGACTACTACACCTCAATCCACATTGAGAAGTACGAAATCGAAGCCAGACAGACGAAGCTCGGACCAGAAGAAATCACGCGAGAAATTCCTAACGTCGGCGAAGACACGCTGCGGCAGCTGGACGAACAGGGCATCATCCGGATTGGCGCTTGGGTAGAAGCCGGAGACATTCTGGTGGGCAAAGTCACCCCGAAAGGCGAATCGGACCAGCCACCAGAAGAAAAGCTGCTGCGGGCAATCTTCGGTGAAAAGGCGCGAGACGTGCGGGACAACTCGCTGCGGGTACCGAACGGTGAAAAAGGCCGCGTGGTAGACGTGCGCGTGTTCACCCGTGAACAGGGCGACGAACTGCCACCGGGCGCAAACATGGTGGTACGGGTGTACGTGGCCCAAAAGCGGAAAATCCAGGTGGGCGACAAAATGGCCGGACGCCACGGCAACAAAGGCATTATTTCCCGCATCTTGCCGATTGAAGACATGCCCTACCTGCCGGACGGCACACCGCTGCAAATCGTCCTCAATCCCCTGGGCGTACCGTCGCGGATGAACGTCGGTCAGGTGTTTGAATGTCTGCTCGGCTGGGCGGCAGAGAACCTGGGCCTGCGGTTCAAATTGACCCCCTTCGACGAAATGTACGGCGAAGAGTCATCGCGCACAATTGTCCACGGCAAAATCATGGAAGCCCGCGAGACGAGCGGCAACGACTGGCTGTTTGACCCAGAGAACCCCGGTAAAATCCAGGTGTTCGACGGTCGCACCGGGGAACCATTCGACCGCCCCATCACCGTCGGCATCGCCTACATGTTAAAACTCGTCCACTTGGTAGACGACAAAATCCACGCCCGCTCCACCGGCCCCTACTCCTTGGTCACGCAGCAACCCCTGGGCGGCAAAGCGCAACAGGGCGGTCAGCGATTTGGCGAAATGGAAGTGTGGGCACTCGAAGCCTTTGGAGCCGCCTACACCCTGCAAGAACTGCTCACCGTCAAATCCGACGATATGCAGGGACGCAACGAAGCCCTCAACGCGATCGTCAAAGGCAAAGCGATCCCGCGACCGGGCACACCAGAGTCGTTCAAAGTGCTGATGCGAGAGCTGCAATCCCTAGGCTTAGACATCGCCGTCCACAAAGTCGAAACCCAAGCCGACGGCAGCACCCTAGACGTGGAAGTAGACCTGATGGCAGACCAAAACGGACGCCGCACCCCCTCGCGACCGACGTATGAGTCGCTCAGTCGGGACTCGCTGGAAGAGGAGGAGGTTTAAGGAGTGGGGCATGGGGCATAGGGCATGGGGCATAGGGAATAAGTAGTAAAAGGTGAC
>CAXUIV010000062.1:0-12566 GCA_964250875.1 uncultured bacterium | reverse complement strand
TTGTGGTGTGCAGGTCGAAGTCAAAATTGGTGCGGTCGTCATCCCAACTGAGCGATTTGTTGATCTCCCCTAACAGATGGCTTGCACAAGTAACGAAGCGACTCATCAGCATAGTAGGGTTGAGCGGTAAATCCCTGCTCTCTAGCTTTTTGATACCAGTAATTTACCTCTTCCGGATCACTGAGCATTCCGGCTAGATTACTCGAAGCTAACCCGTAACCTTGCTCAGCAGATTTGCGATACCAGCTAATTGCTGTCGCATGGTCAGCCTCTATACCTAGCCCTAGTTGATAAATATTGCCCAACAGACACTGAGCTAAGGTGTTTCCCTGTTCCGCCAAGGGCTGTAACAGTTTTCTAGCTCTGGTGTAATCTTGACTTCTAAATGCTGTTAATGCCGCTTCCATTTATTTACCTTCACTCTCGCATCTCCCACCGCATAGATGACAACCTGGGGGTTTTGGCGGCGGGATGGGGATATCCCATCTATGTTTGCAGCGATCACACTCGTGTTGACCGAAAAAAGGATGATCACGAACTTCGCTTGAGCCACACTTAGGGCAATTTGGCGTACTCACTCACCACCTCCACAACTAAGGTGATTGCCTGATACCCATCCTCCATTACCGATCTGAATCCATCCATCTGCCTCTCCAATTTGTCGAACTTTCTGCCCTGCCAGCACTGGCTCAGCCACTATGGGGGCATCAGCGCTAGCCGACCGACGAACATTTAGAGGGGCTGTAGCAGTGCAATAGTGAGGCGGCTTCGGCGCAAAGACCGAGGCCACTAAACCTACTCCTATTAATATCAATGCTCCCTTAAAGATGTTCGGTCCCCATTCCTCAAAGTTAGCCAAAAATGAAAAGGGTGAATCATAGCCATAATCCACTACTGGTCTTGGTTTGTGGCTAAGATAATCCATTTCGGCAGCAACTTGCTGCAATACGCCTTGAGTAAATTGAAACCATTCGTTTTTATCAGTAGCATAAGCCGAGAATTGCTTGTGCAAAGTAGTTTCGGATGAAGCCATATCCTGAACTTGAATCACTTTTATGAAATTAAGATGGAAGGGGGACTGACTTGAATTTAACTGCTGTAGCCGCCTATCTGGGTTACGTGTCAATCCAATCTTATAAAGATTATTTGAACCTTGAGCCTCAATTAGATAGATAAAGCCTGGTTCGTGGTCATTGCGTGGGGCGTAATTACTCACAATTCAACCTCCTATTCATTAATTCAATCATTAACAGAGTCAACCCAATTTATCCAACTTCTTCTGCCAATATTCAAGATATTGAAGGCACTCTAGAATGACTTCACCTTTTTCAAACTTTTCCTGCATTAATTTTTCACCTTTGCGTATTATCAATTTAATATCATCTGCTTCAGTTGTCTTACCTGTAATCCTATCTACTATTCTTTTGGCTTCTCTATCGGCTGATAGATTCAGCCTTCTCGGTGTTGATTCGCTCATTTTTTTTGCTTGAAGGACGCTTAATTAGGACGATGGTAACTGGACGGAAAGGACAGGACAAAGCTTTACTGTGAGGGAGTTTCAGGGCGGTTAATGCCACAATTGAGGCGCGTCAGTCCTGGCAGTTGTCTCGAAAGTCTCACAAAATCACTAACTTCGTCTGGTACATCCTTAAGCTCAGTCCTGTAAGGATGGCACCCGTCCGCACTCGTTACAAACATATTTTGTTCTGCCATCTTTGTAAGTTCCTTTTTTTCTGAGCTTCGTACATCCACAGCTACAAGCTTTTTGCTTCTCGCTTTCAATCAGCCCTAAAGCTGCCTGGTTTTCGCGGGGGGCCGTGACAACAGCATTAGCAGGATAGCTTACTTCATCTAGCTGCCCCACATAACTGCTGTATGCAGGCAGTTGAATAAAGAAAGGATCACTCTCGTTGGGCGACACGACCAAAGCAATTCGGTAAGCGTCTGGCGATACTTTTTTGATTCTAGGGTCAGGTGGGTGTGCAGACTTACCCTCGGCTTGATTCAGCTCAGAACACAACTGATTTAATGCTGCTAATCGTTCCAAAAAATCTGACTGCTGACTACCCTTTAAACTTTTTTCAATCCACACCTTCGCGGCAACGGCAGTAAAAACTTGCGTGGCATTCTGAAAGTCTTCATCCATCAACTTACTGGCATTTCCGGTTTTACTGCTAGCTTTTGAGCCTCCACTCACACCGGAAACATTACCGCCTTGACCTGCTGTTAGGAACCCCATTCTGGTGTGATCTGATAACTGGTAAAAGTCCTTCATCACTGTTCCCAAATCAGAATAATCACGGGCGATTGCGTTGATTTCATCAGTGAGAACTGTAATAAATGGCTTTTGAGCAGTTGCGGGAAGGTCGTTGCGACGTGTCTTAAATTCAGCGTGGGCTTTACTAAGCCAATCGATTGCGCTCTGAATTCCGTCCCTACCAGGGGCGACCACACCGGGAATGTGAAACCAGTCTTTCGGACTACCGGGGATCGGATTTATCAGCCAAAGTTCGCCTTTGTGAATTCGTGCGATTGCACAGGCAATTAACTCTAATAGAGGTGACTTGCCGCCTGTGGAACCAGCTACAACCCGCACACGAGGCACAAATTTAGAGCGCACTACTTCCTCAAACTCTGCTGCGCTGTAGCAGTCGAGTTCGTGGAACCGTTCGGCAACTGAGGAGGCAGAGGGGTCAGTCTTCGCTGAGGGCCGCTTTGCATCCGCCACGGCTGAGCGCTGCTTACTGTCAGCTACTGTATACACGTTGACGCTTAGCAAGAAGTTGCGGGAGTCTAAATCAAAGTCAAGAGGGCGTTGAGACAATGCCCATAGACCCATGTGTTCACAGTGCTTGTCAAACTCACTTTCAGCTAAGCGGGTGCTGTCGGGGTTGCGGTCTATTTTAAACCGCAACTGAAAACCACCAGGAATTTTGACGCTCTCAACCGCATCAAGAATTATACCAGTTGACCCAAAGTGATCTATTATCCGATTTCCGGTGTCATCAATAGTGGTTCCACCTCTGAATTTACGAGGGGCTTGCAACTCTTCGATTAATCGCTCTGCATCAATGATTCTTTGCTGAAGACTTGCCAACTCATTTTTGAAAGTCTCTTCAATGAAACTGAAACCGGCTTCAACTGTGGTCGATCTCTCAACCCATTCATTCGCATCATTTACGTAGCCGTTGCGAAAGTTTTCAAATTCACTATAGATTGAGCGCTTTTCGCCTTCGTGCTGAGACAACAATTCCAAATCTTTAAGGCTAGACCATAACTTGCAGTAATCAACCATCAATTCTTCCAGAACTCTTAGAAAAAAACCGTAGGCTTCATCATGCGTTTCACATTCTTCGCTCATGCCGTCGATTCGTTTTCTTAGGCGATCGTCGTAAGCAACCAGCGAGTTACGGTAATGGTTCCATTGTCGTTTCTCGCTCTCATCAAGAGTTACAGGCTTTCCGGCATACCTTAAATCAACAACAGGGCGAGAGGGGTCAAAGCGATCACAAATTGCTAAGAGGCCACTATGTAGAGGGTTCCAAACATCAAGTATTTGGACCTTGATTGAGTCTAAATGCAATTTCAACTCGTAACGTTTTTCGACTAAGAGGTTTTGGACTCGGTTTAAAGCCTCCTGTGCCTGATTCAGCCGCGCAGACAATTCTTGCTCTACTGATTGCTTAGCACTCTGGAGAGAATTAGTTTCAGCTTTCAGAGCATTAATTTGGCGTTGCTGTTCATTTTCTTGAGAGTAGACTTCTGTTAGTTGCTGTCTTAGTGTTTGGCGATCACCCATTAGCGCCAGATGCTCTCGCTTCAAAGCACTGATTTCAGCATTTTTCTGAACTTCAATGTCTACGATTTTGCGCTCCCAAATATCGTCATTCGCAATTAGTAGATTTGCAGCAGACCGGGCAGCTCGTTCACGGCTGGGAGCCAGGGCGTAAAGCGAGACCCCAGCAGTGCTTAACCCTGCAATTGCCATACCTGCGTTACTGAGTAAAAGGCTGGTAGCAAGGCCGAGCGCGGCAGAACCACCGCTAACAAGGTAGACAATCTGGGTCAAGTGGCTGAACTTGGCGTTGATTTCTTGAGCGCGTTGGTCTTCTCTGGTGAGTGAGCGGCGAGACATAACTATTCCCTGATGAGTAAGCAGCGGGGCATTTCACCCCGCAAGTTTTCACGCTGGTAATTCGAGAGCTTGGGCTTTGAGTAACGCTTGCTGAGCTTGAGTTTTCAATCCTTGGATCTCATTTCGGATCTTCAAAATCTCAGCATCTACCCGTTCTTGTACAAGGCCAGTTTTGGTAGTTTCGCCTGTTAGTCGTGTTGCGGCTTGTTTGTTGAGTTGCACAGCCCGACCGAACTTGAGCCGTTCAGTACTCAAGTCAACCACTGCTGTAGCAGCCCCAACCTGTTTACGTTGCGTGGAGAGAGTTTCTTTCAAAGCCGTGAAGCCATCGCCTAACGACCTTTGGTAACTGGTGTGAGTTTTGAACACGGACGAGATAAAGCTGTACCCTGCTTCTCCTACTTCTTGGGCTGCAATCATCTCGTTGTAGGCTTCAATCCGCTTATCTGCTTCGTCGCGCTTCAAACGGCTAGCAGAAGATGTGCCAGGGTCATAGATGTCAGTGGGCATCAACCCATTAGGATCATGGGCTGGTACTTGGTAGGGTAGGGCGATCGTGTCAGCAAAACCATTGATTTCAGCGGAGCTAGGACTAGGATTAGGGGCTAGACCTCCAGAAACACTAGTTGCAATGGGGGAGGGTGTCGTGCGGGTTCGCTTTCCGGTCAGTGGGTTCTTTTCTGGCATGGTTTTAAGTTGGCTAAACTGTTTTTTTGACTACCTGAGCAAGTTGATTTTTGGCTTGGAGGCAACGAATTACGGTTAGACGTGTTTCTTGCTTTGTAAATTGCAATCTGGTCAGATCCACACCACAGTTAATTGCAGATTGCTCAGTTTTCAAGGCGGCACGCTCAAAGGCAAGCGCAGCACACATTACCGATTCGTTGGGGGTAAAGAGTTCCATTGAGGTGGTGAGTGAGAGGGGTAAACAAATACCCCAACTACAAGGAGCGAGACAACTACCAGGGAGGCTATGCCGAGGGCGATTGCTGAGACCCTACCGGAGACTTCCCCACAACGTTTCCTCGACGGATGTTGTACTGTGATTCCCGCAAGGTTTCGTCAAACTCAGCTTCCAATTCAGTAGCCAGAGCAGCAGCCTCCAAGCGAGTCTGCCTTAGCAGCCGTTGCCGTCGTAGGTCATTGGTACGGTTCCATTGCGTTTGGTTCTGAGTCAGCCGCGTCAGGTTTCCAGCCATCCGGTTTAATAGCGCCAGCTCCTCTGATTCCAACCGTTCTAGCTCTAATTCTTCTTCTTCCAAGGCGTTGAGGTATGTATTGCCAGTAGGCACTATAGAACCTGCGGCAGTTCGGTCTACTGGTGGGCGGCGATCAGCATACTCATCCTCTGACGGCAGCACATCAGGGCGGATAGCCAGTGGTTCGTTGCCTCGCTGTGGCTGTGATTGCTTCCAGGTTTGGTACTCCTCACTCGTGTGGATACGCTCTATCCATTCGTCGTAGGTCAGCTTCTCGGATTGTGTCGCTTGATGTAGTTCGACCATCAAATGCAGACATTGAGGGGTGTACTTCTTATTGATTTTCAGGTCGTCCGCTAGCCAGGGGTAAGCCATGGCGATTTGAGACAACCAGATCGGAGGTAGATTACGATTCACGCCAAAAAGCTTAGCTACTTGGCTGGCTCCCATCGGTACAGTGATGCTATTTGCAATGTGAGTCAGGTCGTTTGCAAGGTTGCTTGCGAGGTCGCATGCCACCTCACTAGTCACATCGCTATCCGCATTGCTTGGCACTACAGTTAGGTGGCGTTCGGGCTGGATTTCTTGCTCTGTATGGCTTTCTACGTACATGGCGGTGTCCTTTGCTTTAAGTTGCGTTTGTTTATGTTGAGTAGCTGCTAGGTCGCTGCCCTATATATAGCACCCAAAAGCAATTTTTAGCAACTACTTGCAACTAACTTCACCAGCTTGCAACTTTGCGGTATTATGTTGACAGGTAGCGGTGAAACGAAGTGAGCGACCAGAAGAGGATCTATCTAACCCTCAGCGACGAGAAGCGAGAGGAGCTAAAAGAATGGGCAGACCAACAAGGCAGGCCCGTTACAAACCTTGCGAGTTGGCTCATAGAAATAGCTATTACCAGAGCGAAGCAGAGTGGAGAATTTAAGTCTTCTCAATCTCGGCACCAGGATCGGACACAGATTAACATTCTTGATTTACAAAAATTAGCTGATCAACTTGACATTCCAAGTGATCGACTTCTTAAAGCCATCAAAGAAATAAAATTGGAGGTAATTAATGGGAGTCATTAATTCGTTAATTAAGTCAGGCTATCCTTGCAAAAATTCTTTTGTTTTTGAGTTTCAGTCCGAAACCGAGGCTAGAGGAATTTTTGCTTGCGACACAAAACTTGTACTTCGTATTCTTGAGAAATGGGGTGCGAGTAGTGCTGTAGTTCGCATTTCAGGGCAGTCAGATATTTGCGTTCCAATCGCCACAATTCGCCTGATGCAAGAATTTCAGCCACTCGCCGAAGTTTTTTTTGCAGATACAAGCCTACCTCCTGTCGTTTTACAAGCGGCTGCACAAAAGACCGAGGAAGAAGGTCGATGGGGAGTAGTTAGGTTGTCGGACGAGCGCCAAGTAATTATGAGCAACGGCATGACAGGTGTATTACTTTCTGGTGTGCAGATCAGTGAAACAACAAACTGGCGACGGCCAGAATTCTGGCATCCAGAAGACTTAGAAGAATTCAATCGTGATTGGCCTAACCAGCTTAACGAATCAGGTGAAAACATCATGCAATATCGCTATCGTATCCACAAGCCCGCCTCAAACGATCCCTGGGAGTACTATACCAGTAGCTACAGATTGCTAAGAGAAGGCCGAGACTTGTACCAGGTTTGCACTTTTGTCGATAGAGGGTAGCTTTTTCAACCGATGCCAATCCCTCCACAGTTCTCTGCTCTCATTGACCAGGTAAATGAAGAACTCGATCAGCTCGGACAGGAGACAGAAGAAGCATTAAGGGCAGTCAGAGCTTATTTAGATACCTTTTCAGGTAACGTATTTTTGGTCAGGTCGTTTGCTGTCTTGAGTAACATCCAGTTTTATGTTTCCGACAGACGTAGACGGGTTGCATCAGCTTTAGACAACGTTTCAGACGATACTGTTCAAGAACTTGGTGAAGATTTGGGGGCTTACTTGGGTGAGATTTTCGATCTTCGGATAACTGTTAGCGCTATCAATCGAGAACTGGAGCAATGAACCAACCAACACCGGAACAACAGAAAAAGTTTGCCAAAGTCTTTGAACTGTGTCAGCGAGCTGACCAGCAGATGCAGAAGGCGGATAAGACCCTAGAACGAATCGAGCAGAAGGTAAACCAGCAGATTCCCAAGCAGACTACTTAGTAGATTAAAGCACTAGACTCAACAAATTCTGACAGCGCGAGATGTCCTCAACCAACTAGAGCGCGAGCTGGATCAAAGGCTTGGCAAGCCCATAGGGTAGTACACTAGTATCGATCTTCTAAAAATATTTGGGCAACAAAAAACCCGCCAGGGGCGGGCCTTTCGCGATTCTCCCTCTGTTTTTCCTTCAGTTTCTCAGGCTTACCGAAAAACAGGCACAGGAATCAGGTCAAAGGCATTACTGCCTTAATAATACTTCTTTCAGACCACTTCGAGCTTAGCCTAATTCTTGCGATAGAGCAAGCTCGTAAGAGTGTAAGACTGTAAGACTGTAAGAGTGTAAGACTGTAAGACTGTAAGAGCGTGTCACACGATTATTACTTACTCCCCAAGTATTTTTAACCAGATAGCCTTTCGCCTGATTCCTCCAAAACTACCGCTACACAAGTTTTTGAGGATTTCAGAGTGTCTACCAAAAATAAAAAATCATACCCATACGGCTCTTGCAAGTGCGGGGCCGAGATTACGATACCAGGATTAGACCAGTCATACTGCGTTGTCTGCGGATGGGTTCACACTCCAAACCAGGACAACACGACGGCGACGGCGGCAGCAGGGGGAGTACACAGATCAGCTAAAAAGTCTAAAGCGGCAGTTTCATTGGTTGGAGTTGCTACCTCGTCTCTAGGAGGTGTGCAATGATCGCACCTCATCATCTTAACGAGTGGGTTAGCTCTGGAGTTACCGAGAGCATCATCAACCTTAACGTGCAGTCTTTAGAGGGGTCTGCCGCCTACGACTACCTCTGCTACAGCGACCAGCTGGAGCGCATTAACTCAGGGAGGTTGACTACTGGCACTCTCAATCGGTATGCCCATACCGAAGCGGGGGGCTGGTGGTGTAGTGGGCTAGATCCCCTCAAGGGTTGGGGGCCTATGCAGTGGGGGTGCTTCAAACCCAATTCTCCCATTCGGGATCGCGATGGAAAATTAATTAAGTATGAGCATCCCCTAAAAACAGAAACAAGAGCTTTTTTCCTACGAGTTTCATTAGAAGTTTGGTATCAGGTAGCTGAGCGATCAGGCGTAGCGATGCCCGAAACTATTTCTATTGATGAGGGCGAAGCGTTAGGTTTTTGGGAGTGGATTCAAGCTCACCCTGATGTGCCAATTATCCTAACCGAAGGGGCAAAAAAAGCCGGAGCGTTGTTATCTATTGGGTATGCGGCAGTCGCTTTACCGGGCATTTATAGCGGGTATAGACAGCCAAAAGATTCTGGAGGTGCGCCAATAGCTAATCCTCATTTAATTCCCGATCTTGATGTAATGGCTGTCAAAGGTCGGAGGTTTTATTTTGCATTTGACAATGATTTCAAACGAAAAACTAGAGCTAACGTCAGTAGGGCAATTATAAAAACTGGGTATTTGCTATCGCTCAAAGAATGCAAATCTTTTGTAGTTGGCTGGTCAGCTTTTAAAGAGAAAGGTTGCGACGACTTAATTGCTACTCACGGTGCCGAAGCATTTCATAGGGCTTTTAATGGTGCGATTAATCTTGCCACTTGGCAAGCCAAGCAGTTCTCTGAGCTTACTTATTTACCAGATTTATTAAGAGAGGAGAGGTTTTTATCTCCTTTTGAATTTCCTACTGGTACAAAGATAGTCTGTATCAAATCACCCAAAGGATCGGGGAAAACCGAGCGGCTGGTAGAGGTGGTTACTGAGGCTATTCGCAATGGTCAAAAAGTCTTGGTACTGACCCATAGAAGACAGCTAGGACGCGCTCTGTGCAACCGTTTTGGGATTGACTATGTTGAAGATAAGGGAACGTCGGAGACGCAAGGAGTGCTAGGTTATGGGCTATGCGTAGACTCTCTACATCAGTATTCAATGGCAAGATTTGACCCTTCAGGTTGGGGGGATGCCTTGATAATCATTGATGAGTGTGAACAAGTTTTTTGGCATTTATTAAGCGCGAGTACCGAAATCAAACAGCATAGAGTTACTGTTCTCAAAAATCTCAAAACATTAATTCAAAACGTGCTTTCTGGTACGGGTAAGATTTTTTTGAGCGATGCTGATTTGAGCGATATTAGCATTGATTACGTGCGGGGATTAGCAGGGTATCCTATTAATCCTTGGATAGTAGTCAATGAGCAGATTTCTGCTGAAAATTGGAGTGTTTTTAGTTATCGAGGAACCGATCCAAGTAGATTAGTGGCTGATTTAGTTCAAGATATTGAGGCTGGAGGCAGACCATTTGTTTCTTGTTCAGCGCAAAAAGCTAAAAGCAAATGGGGCACTCGCAACTTGGAAGCCTATTTCAAAAAGATTTTTCCTGAAAAACAAATTCTTAGGATTGATTCTGAGAGTGTTTCCGATCCTGGTCATCCTGCCTACGGGTGTATCGAAAAACTGAACGAAATCTTGCTAGAGTACGATATTGTTCTCGCTAGTCCGTCGATTGAGACTGGAGTATCGATTGATATCAAAGGGCATTTTACTGGGCAATGGAATATTGCTCAGGGAGTTCAGCCAGAAAACTCTATTCGTCAGTCGATGGCGCGAATTCGTGAAAATGTACCTCGGTATTTGTGGGCGGCAGAAAGGGGGATTACTAAGATTGGCAATGGTGCTACTTCAATTAAGTCTTTACTTGCTTCTCAGCATAAAGTCACTCAATCTCTGATTGGCCTGTTAACACAATCAGGGTTTGACGAGATTGATACTAATTTTCAGTCTGAATCACTCAACGCTTGGGCTAAGTTTGCTTGCCGGATTAATCTCGGAATCCTCAGCTATCGAGAAGCAATTCTTGAAGGGCTGAGGGGAGAAGGTCACAAGATCATCTCAGGGGACGATAGCGACCCTTATGCTGACCCGGAAGCACCAGAAGCCGTAAAGCTGGAGGTAGAGGCTACCCGCGAGAAGCAATATGATTTACACAAACAAGCAGTTTCTGGACAAGAAAATCCTAATGATGCTCGATTAAAACAGCTTAGAGATAAGCGAAACAAAACAGAAGGAGAAAACCTAGAACAGCGACACGGAGAGCTTTCTAGGCGATACGAAGTTGAAATTACACCAGACCTAGTGGAAAAAGATGATTCAGGTTGGTATCCACGACTGAGGTTGCATTACTATCTCACGGTTGGTAGGGAGTATCTTTCTGAGCGCGACAGAGCATCAGCGGAGAAGCAACTATTAGAGGGCGAGGGGAGCCTATGGAAGCCCGATTTTAATCGCTCTCAGTGGGGTGGTAAGGTTCGTTTGCTCGAAGTTTTAGGGATTGACAGATTGTTCGATCCAGAGTTGGAATTAAGCGATAGATCACCGATTTTAAGGGAGATTGAGCAGACTGCCAAATCACATGCTTGGGCAATCAATTCGATTCTTAACCTCACAATTGATCAGAAAGATTCGCCCGTCGCAGTCGCTCAAGCACTGTTGGGCAAGCTCGATCTTAAGCTGGAGTATCTAGGTCGATTTGGGAGCCGGGGCGATCGACAGAGGCTCTATGCTGGTGCCTTGGTCAGCGATGACCGTTTCGAGATCTTCAATAAGTGGCTGGAGCGCGACCAGGAGGCAGCTCTAGCGGCATCACAAGTTAAACCTGCTCACTCGGTTGCTGCGAGTTTGGTGTCCACCCCTGCTATTAATGAGTTAGGGGAGGAGGCCGTTTCTGGGGCAGAGGATGAAGTTCGGGGTGTAGTGGATATGCTCAATCTCGCTTTGGAAGCAGAATCTGAAGGCGAAGGATTGGAAGCGCTCCAAGACATGTTCCAGTTTTGCCAGCCGGACCTTTTGAGCGCAGCTACTAAATTAATCATAGGCAAGGCCAGAGAGCGCCTGAGCCGATGGCTACAGATGCGGCAGGAGTGGGCAATAGCAGCATGATGGGCTGGTGTCGGCAGCGCCATTAACAAGTATTGGCGGCAGCACCATTAGCAGGTGTTAGCGGCGGCGGTAGCACTCTCGGTAGTGTTAGTGGTAGACGGCGGCAGTAGCACTCTCGGCGCGATCACACCTAAAGTAAACTGGTTAGTGTTATGCCGTAAAAAACCTATAATGGCTCAACTATCCTCACAAGCAGATCTGATCGCCAAGATTGAGCGTCTCTACGCTGAGCGCGATCGCCTGCTTCAGGAGGATCTAGCGCCAGAGGGGGCATGGGTGCATCAGTATTCGATTTGGCGTACTTACCCTAGTGGGATTACGCACGAGTACCGTTATGCCAAATGGCAATCCCAAGAACCAATCTTTAAGCGATCGCCACCCAAACCCGGCAGAAAACAACGTTTAGTAAAGTCAGGGAAAAATCCTGAATCCACCCAACATCAGTACATTGGTCGGGTCTGGAGTAGTTCAGGGCTAGAGACTGAGCCAGAAGTTATTGAGGCTTATGAGGCCGAAGCTAACCGAAAAAAGTTGGAAGAAATAACACAAGCAATTACTGAGATTGAACAAATTTTAGGGCGAGTTTTGGGAGGTTGGGAATAGGGAGATCGTGTTGCTCAAAGTTATGCCAAAAATAACTTTTGATGGCACAACAACTAACATTAGTGATCGCCTACTAATGAGATATACCTATATCTATACTTGTATTCAAGCAAAAGCCATATATACAAATGCTTTATGTATGGGTACAAGTGAGAGAAAAGCTGTACCTAATAAAGTGTAAAAGCTGTCAGTAGTAGAATGATAAAATATTCAGTGTCTTGTGGTGTACAACTTTCAGCGTTTACTAACACCCAATGATAGTGCCATATCTATACCTAGAATAAAGCCATACATAAGCAATCTCATATATATACATATATTTTATAGGTCGGGGTGTTAGGTAGAGCTATTGATAAGTTATTTATACCTAAACCGGGCAATTCGATACAAATGTCCAATTTATCAAGATGTCATAATGCCGAAGCTGGCAGCACTAAAATCTAGAAACCTTGCTACATATACGTTCTAGGGATTAAGTTCTAGACAGCAAAGCTCAACCCTGAGAACCACGAGCCGTACCTATACCTAATAAATAAGCCCTACTTATGCATAAGTATAC
>CAXUIV010000061.1:10521-12603 GCA_964250875.1 uncultured bacterium | reverse complement strand
GCAAAAAAGCAACTCCTGCTGCCATAATAGACAAACCTATTTTGGCATTACGCAGAGTCATCCTATGAATTGAATCTAAGGCTCCAGCCTGCCAAGCTTGACTAATAAAAACTACTGAAGATCCGGCAAAAGTCATAGATACCTGAGAGAGATTAGCTACTAGGGTATACGCAGCCTGATAACTTGGAATGTTTTGAGTTCCTTTCAGAAGAGCAATAAAATAGCCATCTGTACGCAGAATCATGAACGCTCCCAGGTCAGTCACCCACCAATGCAAAGATGGCTTCACTAACGCTTTGGCATACTGAGAATTCCACTTGCCTTGAAAGCTTAACAATTCAGGATAACGCCAGCGAATAACTCCCAAGAACATAGATCTTTGGACTAAACCAGCAACCAAAGAAATAACAGCTAACGCCAGCAGTCCACCCCCCAGTAACACTGCTGCAATGTTAGCCAGAATGGTAAGAATGGATACTACCATCCATATAGAACTGTCCCAACCTACATACCCCATTCCACCAAGGCAGCAGTCAAGGTAAGATAGCCAAACTCCCATTGCATAACCGGCACACATCATTGTCCAAGCCCAGAACACCGTTTGGGGAGAAACGTGACTTAAAGGAATTTGACTAATTAAGCCGTAACCAGAACTCCAGGCGATAAAAAACACAACGACTGCCAAGCATTGCAAGATGAGCCGACCCGTAGCTATTAAATCACCAATATGTTGCTTGCTCTCCTCTGTTAGCTCTGCCCCTGGATCGGAACCACTTTTCCCCTTTGCTAAAGCAATGTATCGGGTTAGTGTTGGGGTAACTCCCATACCCAGCAGCCCTAGAAAAGATTGGCTATTGCCTAGCAGATACCATAGTCCTAATTCCTCCTTTCCCATAAAGCGAAAGAGAATCGGAGTTAAAAACAGACCTGACAGAATTATTGATACTTTACTTAGCCAGGATACACTAACTGCGAAAGCAATGCGTTTAGAAGCTGACATAAATGGCACTATTTGAGGTGACTGATGATAGCTTCAAGTGTTTTGGAGAACTTAGCTGGCGAACAGTCCTCGTTGACTCGATTGAGCGCGTTTGATCTCAAACTGTTCCAAAGTAAAGAATCCTGATAAAGTTTAATACACTCATCAGCGAAACCCTCCGGGTCGTTAGCTACCAGCAAATCAACTCCACTCTGCCAACCAAGCTGATTAACAATTAGTGATGTTGTCACAACTGGTAGTCCACGGGCTGCCGCCTCGTGGACCTTAAAAGGTACGCCAGCAGCAAAGCGAGTAGGAGCTACGAATAAACGAGCGCTATCATATAGAGATGTCAAATCGTCTACTTTCCCCATTACTTTTACTGATTCGCTAGCCAATTGACAGATTTCAGGACAAGTTCGACCAACAACAAGTAGCTTAACGTTTTTGTTTATTTTTTTTATGATAATCGGAAGGATTTCTTTGCTAAACCAAACTATAGAATCAGAATTGGGTGTTGAGATTTTGTCAAGAGCACCCACAAAAAGAATATTCTCTCTAAATTCAAAGAGGTTTGGCGTCGGCTTAGATTTTAAGGTGTGACCAAGAACATAAACATCATCTTTATTGAACCCATACTGAATAAATTTATTTTTCTCTGCTTCTGAAACAGAAACAATAGCAGAGCTGCCTTCCGTTAGCTTTAACTCATTACTGACTTTTTCTTGCATCTGCTCTTCTGAGATTTCATCTCCCCTTAAACGAGAACAGCTTATATCTCTCAAACAAAACAGAGCTTCTGCGTCGTAAACAATTTTTGTCTTATTGATAAGATTGTTATTAGCAGAAAAAATAGATTTCAGCTCTGCCATATTGTATGGCCTGCTAATAAAGGTAATGTCGTAAAAATCTTTTCTTTGATGCAGAAAATCCTCTAACCCGGAAATATAGTAATCTTTCATTACTTCCACTTCCAGAGGTATATCGCTATAGATATCCTCCCAACTTTCATTCTTGTCCTTATCGTTCCACAAAGGATAAAAAGTAACATGACATCCTAAATCAACCATTCCAGCTAAAATATGATTGGCTCTAGGGAAACC
>CAXUIV010000061.1:0-10421 GCA_964250875.1 uncultured bacterium | reverse complement strand
GCACCTGAACAGTAATCGACATCTCGCTTAAACATATATTGAGGAGCGTAAGGATCGTCCCCACGTCCATAACCTGAGCAGAAGCCGTCTTGCCAAATGATGCTGCCAGCCTCTTGTAACGTTCCGTTTGGAAAAATAATTTTTCCTCCAACAGCACCAATATCTTCCGAGGCTTTGATTGTTTTCAGTGCAGAATTAATGCTGTCTGCTAAAATTTGTGCATCATTATTCAGAAATAGAATGTAGTCTCCAATCGCTACTTTGCTTGCTTGATTACAGGCCAACAAGAAGTGGACGTTTTCTGTATTCTGAATTATTTTTGCCCCTTTAATTCGGCTAAGCAGTAATCTCGTTTCGTCTGTGGAATTGTTATTGACGATGATGATCTCGTAAGAACATGCCTTACTTCTTAAAATAGAATAAAGGCAATTCAAAGTCAGCTCTGCCCGGTTGTAAAGAACCAGAACAATGCTAACTTCGGGATTCTTTACATGAGGAATTTCTACTGTGGAATTTGTAGTAAGGAGACTTTTCAGGTAAATCTTGCTAAGCCTGCTTAGAACTCGCTTCGATTCATCCAAATCGTATTGAGCCTCATCTTTAATAATTTGTGTCGCTCTCTGAAAGACCTGCACCGGCTTTCGCATGATTATTTGACTATTTCTAAATAGCTGAATGCCATTTTTAATCGCTCTTTTACACCTTTTCAAAATCATCTTGCGAGAATCAATATTAAGCAAAGACTGATTTAGCATAGTTGACTCTCCATTTGAACAAGACTATAAAATAAGAGTGATGAGTTCAAGTAAAATTACAGTGTAAATGTGAGAGAGTACAAAAGGCTGAAAGCTTGTTTGCCGTAAACATCTGCATGGTTTTAGTCTCATTCAGAAGTCCTGCCTCTTAAGGCTTTCAAGAATTGCCTATTGCATCCGGACGGTTTTGTCACTTAATCAGACCTTTTCCTCACATATGAGCTAACATCTCCATTGCCAATTCCTTTTAGGGCAAACTCGTAAAAAAGAATACTTCCAATACTGAAGTTGTTCAGTGAGTAATGGTGAGTCAGTAAACGTGTTCAGTTGAGCCTTCATCTAAAGTCTGTAAGGGGGCAGAAACTAGAGAGCGATTGCTAAATGAAGCCGAGCAAGAAATTTCAAGCTATGGATGATCCAGACCATCAAGCGGTGAGCTGGTATCAGGTGTACGCAATGTTTCGATAATTTCTACAGACCTTTCAAGGTGTAACCTCGAAAAATTGCGTTAGCTTTTGGGAGTGTGACAATTTAACAGGCAACACACGAAGCATGTAAACTTTTCCAAATAGTTTGGTATACTAGACCAGAATTCATAACGCGACGACTAGAACAGGCTATCGACCTTATCCCAAATTCTTGCGATTCGGCGCAAACACATCCACTGGTAGCTTTCCCCGTCAAAAGTTCTGCCCAGCGCCACCAAACCTTCATCAAGTAAATTCTCTCAAGAAAGTTTTGAGCAAATTTCACTACCGTTGATAAATTAACCGTAACTTCGACTTCACGCTGCTCAATGCTTAAGTATGAAGTCTAACCAAGCTTCATATCACAGGGCTTAGCCTCTACCAACTTCGAGCCCGGTACCTCACCATGTGTGAGCTTCAACCAACCTTGATTAAAAGAGGCAAATGATCATCTTCAGCCCCAGCACCTTGATCGCTGTCAGCCGTTTCAATGCTGCTTTAGTCACTAACATTAGCACTCAACACCAGTCAAGCTTAAGTTTGAGTCAAGACCCAAAGCAAGCCAATAGCCAGACACAACTCCCTCCAGCTAATCTTCTTAGCCTCACAGCCCCAGCTAAGGCCCCCTCCACTACAGCAACACTAACCTCAAACACTAGCAACTGTGGATCGGGTAAACCCCGCGACAAGCAGAAGTGGCCGTTCGCCTGTAACAGCATTTGGAACATGCCGATTGGCTCAGGTGCAAAATACGTTGATGCTTACATCGGCTCCAAGTACATTGGAGTTGACACTGACTGGTTCGTTCCAACTCAAGAGAGCGATCCAGCCGTGCCAACCTATATGATCACTACCTGGGGCGCAGGCCGCTGCACCGGCACCACGCCACAGCAGCAGGCTCAGTGGCATCCCGAAGCAGGACAGCCAGTGAAGGTACCCTACAATTTCATCATCCCAGATGCTACTGCTGGTGGAACTCCCAACAACTCCTCAGCATTTCTAATGCCAGATGGCAAAACCTTGGTCAGCTTTAATGGCACTGCCCGATGTCAGCAAGGTGGTCCACTCTATGGCAACTGGTTTGGACTAAGTGATATCTACGGCGATGGCATTGCTGGCGGACACGGTGGTTCCGCGATGTCAAGCATTGGCGGCAGCATTCGCAAAGGCGAGTTGTTGAATGACACTCCCATTCATCACGCCTTGAAGATCGACATCTGGGGCAACTGGCTGCATTACAGCTCTACATCACCAACCCCCGGTCGCCGCTGGCCAGCCATTCTCGCTGACGGCGGCGCAGCAAGCCAGTACAAGGGATCCAACCCTGCGCTGGTCATGGGTTCTTTGCTGGCGCTCCCGCCCAACGCTACAGCCCAAAGCTTAGGACTGACCACTAAGACAGGCAAAAAGCTCTTCCAGGCACTGCAAGATTACGGTGCTTACGTCGTTGACGATTCTGGCTGGGACTACAACTACCTCTGCATCGAGCGGAGTGCTGCGCAGGAGTACGAGAAAGTCACCGGACATTCCTTAGATAGTGATGCAGCCTTCCAATCGGACTTCGCCAAGATAGTTGCTGCTGTAAAAGTCGTGGACAACAACGGACCGAACAGCATTGGCGGCGGAGGTGAACCACGCCAACCCTTCGCACCACCTATAGGGAACTAGAAGCGATTGATTAGTTTTGGCGATCTAGTAATATCAATTTACAATTGACGACTACAGATGCGCTATAGAGACGTTGCATGCAACGTCTCTACAAGGTTATCTTGGTAGCAGCAATATGGCGCGACATTTTCATCTGTCGTCAGATAGCTGTATCACTATAAATCTCTCTACAGAGATATTATATGCAATATTTTCCCAGTGGTTTGTAAATGATTGAGAACTGCTACAGACTTACCAAGGCATATTTTATGATTAAACAGTCCACCGAGTAAAAAATAATTTTATGAGTAACTCATCCGATTTATTTGTCTCTGTAATTATTCCGGTGTTTAATGACTCTAAACGTCTCAAAAAGTGTCTGGATGCTTTAGAAAAGCAAACATATCCGAAAAGCCTTTACGAAATCGTTGTTATAGACAATGGCTCAACCAAAGGCGAAGCTGTTAAAGATGTAGTCGGCCAATTCAGTCAAGCCTTTGCTACTTATGAAAGCCATCCCGGTTCTTACGCTGCTAGAAATAAAGGAATTTCCCTCGCCAAAGGCGATGTCGTTGCTTTTACTGATGCAGATTGCATTCCAGCTTTTGACTGGCTTGAGAAGGGCGTGAGCAATCTTTTGCAGGTGCCTAATTGCGGATTAGTAGCAGGTAAGGTTGAGTTTTTTTTTAAGGATTTAAATCGACCGACAGTGGTAGAGTTTTATGATAGTCTTTATGCTCTTCCTCAAAAGAAGTTTATAGAAGAGGATAAATTTGGTGTAACTGCAAATCTTTTCACATTCAAGAGTGTTCTTAACGAAGTAGGTCTTTTTGACCATACTCTCAAGTCAGGTGGCGATCGCAAGTGGGGAGAACAGGTATTTTCATCTGGGTACCAGCAGATTTATGCAGATGATGCTTGTGTGGCTCACCCTGCCAGAGATTCTTATCGTCAGCTCTATACCAAGTTCATTCGGGTAGCTGGTGGAATGCACGATTTGAAGAAGGAGAAAGATGCTTCATTCATAGCACTCGTTATCGATTTAGCTAATATTTTAAAGCCGCCTTTGAGAACAGTTATTCGTATTGCACTTAACAAGGGAGTTTGGCCTTGGTGCGACCGCACAATCGATGGAGTTGCCAACAAAATTGAATTAATCTTTGTAGTTCTATTGGTGCAATACATAATCGCTTACGAAAGAATGCGGCTCTACTTTGGGGGTACCTCCAAAAGAGGTGGGTAAAAGAGTGCATTCCAGTACAGATTAATCTTTTGTAAGGCATCCTGTTTATGCACAGACATTTTACCTGTGACGTTACATCTTAGCCATTAGTTGCTGGTAAATTTCGACCAGGCGATCATTGAGCTTATTCATATCGTAAAACTCCTCCACAAAAGCTCGGCCTGCTCGACCCATCTCAGGCCAATCCTTTGGATGTTCTACTAGATAGCTCAACTTGTCAGCTAAAGTATCTACATCACCTTCGGGAACAAGAAAGCCAGATTTACCATCCAGCACACCATCAGGAATACCATTGTGCAGTGTGGACAGAACTGGTAGCCCCATAGCTTGAGATTCTTGTAACACCAAGCCCTGTCCTTCTTGATCTCCATTAGCAGCAGTTATGCTTGATAAAATAAATATCTGCGCTTTAGCATAAAGTTGGCAAACTTCATCCTGTGTCATCCACCCCAGTAGCTTAACCTTGTCAGAGAGATCAAGTTCTACTATCAGCTTCTCAAGCGATGCTCGTAGCGGTCCATCCCCAACAATTCGATAAACAATTTGTGGATGGCTTTTTGCAACTTTTGCCACAGCTCTAATTGAGTATTCGATACCTTTTTTTTCTACTAGTCTTGCAACAGTGATGATTTCAATCGGTTGACTAGAGTGAAGTACTCGTGGTTGAAAGGCATATTTAGACACATCGACTCCGATAGGCAGTTTGACCATTTTTTCCTCAGAACAACCCAGGGATACGAGTTTGGTCATCATAAATGTGGTTATGCTTGTAAACAAGTCCCCTTGCTGGAAAAGCTGCTTGTAGACATCTGCACCATGTTGAAGCGGAAACGAGTTGGCATCATAACCGTAAAACGTTACGATTAACTTTCCCCGAATAGCGCCTATCTCTCGTAAAAACTCCCCTTTTAAACCGTTGACGCCAAAGTGGCAGTGGATAATGTCATACGTTGTCTGCTGGCCCAGTAAAGGTATCGTTGCATACAGTAACCCAATTAACCCAAATTGCTTTCGATGCTCAAAAGCGCTCAAGGAGCGCAGTAAGATGATAGGAGCCTTGTGAAAGTTGGTGAGAAATAACCCAATTCCTTTCAGTACACGCAAAATGCGATTCGCCGGTATGCCGCTATAGTAAGTGTGTTCAAGGAGATGATACTTGTCTACATCCGGATGAATTTTAGCAGTATCGCTCGGTTCGTCCGCATAGATGTCAACTTCGTGTCCCCGCTCTATCAAACCTGTAATTTGATTCAGAATAAAGGTCTCAGATAAGACGGGAAACTTGCTAACAATGAAGGCTACTCTCATAACAACTTTATCGTCGTTTAAATTCGTGCAGAACAGATAGATAAAAAGCTTTCTTGTTAAACAGGTAGAACATAATCATGAGATACAGGGATGTCAGCACAAGAGAACAGATTGTCGCCGTGGCCCAGACTGGAACCGAACTGGTAACAGCAACAATCTTGACTCCAAAAGCTGCCACACCTGCTAACAGGGAGGCCAAGAATGTGTGCTTCACGGCATGCAGCAGATCGAGCATAGTAATAGAAATGCCGCGTGTCGCGTAGTATAGGCATGGCACAGTTAGCAGCAGCATAGCTATGGCATAGCAGAAAGCTACACCCCGCCCTCCGTAGGGCAGACCAATAAAAAACGACATCTCAATCAAGGTAGAAGCATACAAACCCCAACAGAACATGCGATCGGTTCTGCCGGTGGAGAGGTAAAGCCACCCAGTCGTATTGCAAATTGGTTGGACAAGTGCGGATATTCCTAATAAGCGGAAGATGATGCCAGCCTCACGCCATTGCGAACCGAGAAATAATTCAATAATTTCCTCCGACAGGACAATCAGCAGAATGGCTACTGGTGTGGCGAAGAAGGTAAGGAGTGCCAGGGCTTTGAGGTAGTAGTGACGGAACTGCTGCGGATCGTTCTGCAATCGACTCAAACTCGGAATGGCTACAGCGGCAATGGGTGCGTTCATCTGTTGAATCGGCAAGAGCAGCAATTGATAGGCTTTAGCATATAGACCCAACTGCTGAGCGCCCCAATACCAGCCGATTAGCACATTGTCAAGATTGCGAGCAAAGTAATTGACAAAAGAGAATCCAGTTAAATTGCCACCGAAAGCCAGCAGAGAGCGAACGCCCGATTGCTTGGCAGGTGGACCAGGACGCCAACCACAGATCTTCCAAACACATACGGCATTAACGATCGCTGTAACCACCTGCATATTTACCAATGCCCAGTAGCCAAATCCACACCATGCCATCACAACCGCAGCGGCAACACCAAGTGATACAGAAGTGATATCAATAAACGCCAGAGCAGTAAAACGCATCTGCCGATTTAGTAGGGCTTGGTGTTGTACAGTGAGACCACCGAAGATAAATGCACTGGCAAGAACAAGCGTAATTCCAACCAACCGGGGTTCTCTGTAAAGCCAAGCTATAGCTGGTGCTAATGCCATTGTCAGCAGCATGATGGCGACACTGGCTGCGACGTTCACCCAAAATAGAGTACTGACCTGCTTGTGATTAATTTCGGCCTTTTGAACAGTAGCGATCGATAGGCCCATATCCTTAAACAAAGCAACTAGGCCAATCACGGCAGTAACCATACCGATCAGGCCATAATCATGGGGTGTAAGCAAGCGGGCTAACAATACGTTCGAGCCTAAACTCAAACCAAACTTGCAGGCTTGAGTCACCATTGTGACTGCGCCACCGCGCACAGAGCGACCTTTAAGATCGGTCAAGTGATCGATGCGGAAGAACTGTTCGGGATCGGTAGCAGGAGTGTTTCCTAAAATCTTTGGCAACTTATCACCCATATAGAATTGAGTACAGGTTGACTAACCCATCGTCCAGCAGGCTGGATTTGCTACTACAGTTCAAAGTGATGAAAGACTGCCAAAATTGCTTGTAAACTTACTGATAGCAAATGAGTGCGTCAAACCAGGGATGAAGGGTATGGCTTCACAACTCTAATGGAGGAGCGAATATACCCAGAACTGTCTACTTAAAAACGTTGGATTGATGGATATTGAAAACTGGATGTTGAATAAAAAACAAGAGGTGGCGATGAGCCTTGGCTTAAAGGCAGAAAAGATCTCAATTCAACCTTGGCAGGGATTTGACTGGAAAGGCAGCGACAAAAGCCGACCACGAGGAAGTTGGCATTTTGTGGAAATAGCCAGACAGGCTCCAGACGGTCAGATCTACGCTGTTTACGCCTGCAACAGACAAGGTGCTATCAAGGTAGCGCTAGCGACTGGCGTCATATTACTTTGTTTCATCTTGCTAGTGATTTGCGTGACTTTCTTGCATAAAGGTAGATCTCATATTGTCCCTGAACATATAACTTCTCCTATTACCTCTTAGCAAGTAGATGCTGTGATCCAAACTGGATATTTTTAGTTGGAGGTTATCAGATAGATGTACTCGATGATATGCACTATAAAGCCAGTACCATGAGTTGCAGCTACGGAATTCACCCAATCTTCAAGTTGACCAAAGGTTTCTTGAGTTTTTCGTGAATTTGATTATTAGATTGCCCGTGAATCCTAGTGTAAGTTTTCGCCGTTTAAGTTAATGCCTACATGAGGTCAGATGTGGCAGTGACACAAGAGTGAACACCATCTCTCATTACTTTGAAGTATGAAGCAATGGTCGATTGGTGCATGTATGTGTAGGAACAGCCCGTCCCTCTCTAACGCATGGTTAGCCATAGTTGGATTGGATATGAGTAAGAATCAGTCTGAGTCACGGCATACTACTGACAAAAAGATTACCCCTGTCTCTAATATCAGGATGTAGCCTTGCTAGCCTCCTGCTGTAAAGATTGTGGCTCAGAAACAGTTGAGATGTTTAATTGCCCCCCACAGTGACGTAACTCATACAGTTTTACCCCAATTTGATACTCGTACTGACTTAACAGCCGCCCATATATGTAGCCAGCCCTGCCGTCCAAAAAACCCAGCCGAATTATGTAGAACAAAATGAACCGCAGCGTCGGTTTGAGCGGCAACCACACCCAAAGATTTTTGAGAAAGCGTTTGCGCTGCACTGCATCGCCGAACAAATTCGCACCAATTGTATCGCTATCGCTTGTGCCAGTCAGCAGATTGAGGTAGACGCGGGCTTCCCAGTTAGAATAACGGTTGTGCCGCTCTAGCCAGTGAAAAATGTCGCGAAAGTCCTCATGCAGCATGTCGTTTTTTAGATACCCAACCTGTCCTTGCAGGATGACGTGTTCGTGAACTTCATTATCGCCAGTGTTCGGAACTGCTTCGGTGCTGAGATTCTCGTAGCGTCCTTTTGCGTGCCGAAACAAGCGGAGGTTCCAATCAGGATATTTACCACCGTGGCGAATCCATTTACCCAAGAAAAACACTCGACGGTTGAGGTAATAGCCATCGTAGGTCGGCTGTTGAATGGCTGTAGCGATTTCTTCCCAAAGTTCGGGAGTAATGCGCTCATCAGCATCGACAATCAACACCCACTCGTGACGCAAAGGTAAATTTTCCAGCGACCAGTTTTTCTTTTTAGGCCAGCGACCGTTGAAGTGAAACTGCACCACGTTCGCTCCGTAACTTTTGGCAATTTCTCCGGAGCGATCGCTGCTTTGGGAGTCTACTACAAATACCTCTGCTGCCCTAGCAACACTTGACAGACAGGCAGAAAGATTGCTTTCTTCGTTTTTAGCAGGTATCAGCACCGAGACGGGAATTTCAGACGGCATAAGGTTATTTTTTAAGGGCATAGGGCATAGGGCATGGGGCATAGGGAATGAAAGGTATCCCTAGTCTCCCTCCGTTCTCTTTTGTGTAGATAGTAGACCTTGAATGACGGCAGTTAGGTACCCAATCTGACTATAGGCATACACCAGTTTGTCGAAACGTTCAGTTGGATCAGGCAGATATTGTAAAGATTTATAAAGACCTCGAATCAAGCGCTCACCTCCCCGCCCTAGTTGACCAACCCCAGCTCTACCAGCAACTTGTTCTCGATAACATTCACTGATTCCCTGCCACCAGCCTCGACTTAAAAACCAACTGGGCTTCACCCGCTCTGGAGCAACATTATGTGCCACTGTGGCTGTAGGCAAGTAGGCGACCTGCCAGCCCAGATGAAGTGCTAGTTCTGTCATATGTAGTTCTTCATTGGACAATAGCTTTTTGCCTATTCGACCGAGGCTAAGGTTGAAGCCGCCAATCTGATTTAAAAAGCTGCGGCGGACAGAATAATTCAAGCCTCTGGGAGTTAGACCTGGACGGTCGATGTAGACGAGAGTTTCACCTAAGTCGTAGGCTCCTAAGTTCCCGGCCAATTCTGATGACAGCCAACGCGGTGGCGTCATACCGGCAGGCCAGAGGAGGGTCACTTTGCCACCGGCGATCGCTAGTTTTTCGTTGCTTTGGTAAGCAGCATCCAGAACCTGGAGCCACCTGGGACTGGCGACAGCATCGTCGTCTAGATAGGCGAGGATCTGACCAGAGGATTCCTGAGCGCCAGTGTTACGGGCAACAGATAGACCTGTAACTGGCTCGTAAACATACTTAAGAGAGGGATGAGGTAGGGGTGATGCCTGTATTGCCTGCATACGCTGTTCTACGACATCGCGAGTTCGATCAATCGAGGCATTATCTACCACCACCACCTCAAATTCAGCCGCAAACTCCTGGCAGAGTAGGCTGTCAATAGCAGCACCTAAGTATTTATCCCGATTGTGGGTACAGACGATAGCAGAGACCTGCGGATCTGGCATTTTGAGTTTTGAGTAGAGGCAACCCGGTAGGGTCGCCTTTTTTGCTCGAATGTAATGCCCGTCACTCTACACTAAAATTTCAAGCCTCCCAACCGAGTTTCTCCGGAGTTAATCTCCTAACGGTCGATTAAGATTGCAGATGGCTATGCAAAACTACTAGAGTCTCAGCTAATTGTCCAAGCCGAGTTTCAAGATACTGCTTGCGTCCCAAAAGCTGTCGCAGCTTCTGATGACGAGCGATCGCTACACTAACACCGGGCAACTGCTCCGGCGGGCAGGGACGGGACCACATTTTACCCGCTGAATCTAAACCACAGAGACGGTAGCCAGCACGAGGCGACTCGCAGGTAATTCCTTGGTCAGAACTACATATTTCCTCCACATAGTCCATCAGACGGTCAACTTCCGCATGACGGAGTGTTGCAGTTCCTGGTTCTGGTTCGCGGGAATGAGACTCCAACCAGCCATCCACAATCGGCCCATCAATGTAAATGTCTTGAATTTGTCGCACAATTTGCTGTAGTTCCGTCTCCC
>CAXUIV010000060.1:0-12656 GCA_964250875.1 uncultured bacterium | reverse complement strand
CGAATCCGTCCGGGATTACGACCCAGAACAATAATTCGATCGGCTAAGATGACAGCCTCCTCGATTCCGTGGGTGACGATCAAGATGGCTTGAGTGGGAATCCGGCGTTCTAACCACAGATCTAGCAACTCGAAGCGTAGATTCTCCGCTGTCAGCACATCTAAAGCGGAAAAAGGTTCATCCATACACAACAGTTCTGGTTCTACAGCCAAAGCTCTGGCAAACCCTACCCGTTGACGCATACCGCCGGAAAGCTCTTTCGGATATGCGTTCTCAAATCCATCTAAACCAATCACGTCGATCATATGTATGGCTTTTTGCCGACGAGAATCTACAGGCACTCCTTTAGCCTTCAATCCCAATTCCACATTCTCAAATACGGTTAGCCAAGGATAAAGGGCAAAGCTTTGAAAGACAATAGCAACTCCCGGATTCAAACCTATTAAAGGATTGCCCTGGTAGAGGACTTGACCTTGAGTGGGTGTAATTAACCCAGCTATCATCCGTAGTAGAGTAGATTTTCCCGAACCTGAAGGCCCTAACAAGGCCACAATTTCGCCCGGACACAACTCTAGGTTGATGTTCTCAATAACAGTAATTTGCTGACCGTTAGGCTGCTCATAGGCTTTGCTCACGTCCTTTAGAGCAATGAGGCGTGGCTTTACTGTTTTTAAAATCACAATTCTTCCTCAGAAATTGGATTAAGCTGGCTTGCATCATTCTCAGTAGGCCACAGAACCCACCTGAAACTCAAAATTCGACACTCATACCAGGTACAAGTACCGTCAACTTATCGTACCGTTCTAAGGCTTGCAGCGCCAGTAACTCGTAAGTATTAAACAGTAGGACTTGCACTCTTCGGTAGGTCAAGCTGACAATAATGAGGGCAATATGCACCAGGAGACCTTCAGTGAGTCAGGAATTTGATTACGACCTAGTGATTATTGGCGCTGGAGTGGGCGGACATGGTGCTGCTTTACACGCCGTCAGTTGTGGTTTAAAAACAGCGATCATCGAAGCCGTTGATATGGGTGGGACCTGTGTTAATCGAGGCTGTATTCCGTCCAAGGCTTTGCTTGCTGCCGCTGGTCGCGTGCGAGAGTTACGCAACGTCCATCACCTCAAGGCGTTAGGCATCCAGGTGGGCAGTGTGGAGTTTGACCGGCAGGCGATCGCGGATCATGCTACCAACTTAGTCAGCAAGATCCAGGGAGACTTAACCAACAGTCTCAAGCGTTTAGGCGTTGATGTGATTCGAGGTTGGGGTAAAATGGCTGGTCCCCAAAAAGTAACAATTGTAACAGACGCTGGTGGGAAAACCATTACAGCGAGAGACATTATCCTTTCCCCAGGATCTCAACCCTTCGTTCCTCCAGGTATAGAGGTGGACGGTAAGACCGTCTTTACGAGCGACCAAGGTGTAAAGCTGGAGTCTTTACCAGACTGGGTAGCGATCATTGGCAGTGGCTACATCGGTTTAGAATTTTCTGATATCTACTCAGCTTTGGGGTGTGAAATCACGATGATTGAGGCCCTAGATCAGCTCTTACCAGGTTTTGACCCGGATATTTCTAAACTTGCTGCTCGTGTATTAATCACCCCGCGCGATATTGAAACACATGTGGGGATTTTTGCTAGGAAAGTTACACCTGGAACGCCTGTGGTGATTGAACTAGCCGATTTCAAAACTAAAGAAGTCGTGGACGTACTGGAGGTGGATGCTTGCCTGGTCGCGACTGGGCGCATTCCAGCCACCCGAAACCTGGGCTTAGAGGCTGTGGGAGTGGAGGTTGACCGTAGGGGATTTATCCCGGCTGATGATCGGATGGCGGTGCTGTCGGCAGGTGAACAGGTGCCTCACCTGTGGGCGATTGGGGATGCCAATGGTAAGATGATGTTGGCTCACGCAGCGTCAGCCCAAGGTATTGTCGCTGTAGACAACATCTGTGGACGGCAGCGGCAGGTGGATCATCACAGCATCCCAGCCACTGTGTTTACCCACCCAGAAATTAGCAGTGTGGGAATGACAGAACCGGCAGCCAAGGAATTGAGCAAAGCTGAGGGGTTTGAAGTGGCGGCAGTGCGAACCTACTTCAAAGGCAATTCCAAGGCGATCGCCGAAGGAGAAAGCGATGGCATGGCGAAGGTGGTCTATCGCAAAGACACGGGCGAGGTGTTGGGGGTACACATCCTAGGACTGCATGCAGCTGACTTGATTCACGAAGCCAGCGCCGCGATCGCCAACCGTCAGTCGGTTCACGACCTGGCACATCTGGTCCACGCCCACCCAACACTATCTGAGGTGCTGGACGAAGCGTATAAGCGGGCGAGTGCGGCGTAGGTAGGATGAGAAGATGGGGGGATGGGGAGACAGTAAGTCTATAAAGGCCACCTTATAACCTAGATACCATGCCCATTGCCCATTGCCCAATGCCCGATGCCCATTGCCCTTCGCTCTAAGATATTTACAAATGCAAATCCGTCGCCGTCCACCTAACCCATCTGTTGCCGTAAAAGGCTTGCTATATCAGATAGCGACTCCCGATGCCGAGCCAAATCACATTTTGGAGGAAATCGTTTGGCACAAAGAGGTAGAAGTTGCCCAAAGTAGAGAGCAGCTACCCTTAGCTCAGTTACAGCGTCAGGTCCAGACTGTACCGCCGCCCCATGACTTTGTGGCTGCCTTGAGGCAAGGGAAGACACAGCCAGCGCTGATTGCTGAGGTTAAAAAAGCTTCTCCTAGTAAGGGGGTGCTGCGGCAGGATTTTGATCCAGTCGCGCTAGCCACAGCGTATCAGCAAGGTGGTGCTAGCTGCCTTTCGGTACTTACAGATGAGAAATTTTTCCAAGGTAGCTTTGACAATTTAGCTCAAATCCGCGCCAATGTTGACTTGCCACTACTCTGTAAGGATTTTCTGTTGTATCCTTACCAGATATACTTAGCCCGTCTTTGGGGTGCTGATGCAGTGCTGCTGATTGCGGCGATACTTAGCGATCAAGACCTCCAGTACTTTGTCAAAATTACCAATGCCTTGAAGATGGCAGCTCTGATTGAAGTCCATACCTTGGCAGAACTCGACCGCGTGTTATCCCTAGATGACGTTACCTTAGTGGGTATAAACAATCGCAATCTAGAAGATTTCTCGGTTGATCTGCAAACCACCTGTCAGGTGCTGCTTAGCCGTGGCCATCAGCTAGAGGAACGCGGCATCCTTGTCGTTAGCGAGTCGGGGCTGCACTCAAGCGCCGATCTAGCGCTGGTTGCGACAGCAGGTGTTCAAGCGGTACTGATTGGGGAATCTCTAGTGAAACAACCTGACCCAGCTGAGGCAATCTCGACGCTTTTTTCTCACCCTGACTCACAGAGACGGGTTGTTGACAGCCTCGCTGCCTATCCATCCACTTGAGGTAAATTTAGCCTTCATGGAGCCAATTCCACTGCCTTCGCCTGTCCATTACGAACTGCTACTACAATTGTTAGAACGACAAACTATGTTTGCTGTCAGTCAAAATCCGGCCCTGCGATCTCAGGTTCATGAACTAATCATTACCCTCCGCAAGGCTGCTGCTCAACACAAGCACCTCGAAGAAAGTTGTGAGCTGGCTCAGATGCCGGTTGAGTCCCGTTGGTCCCTTAATCATCACGATGCACAAGTCTCCTCATCTGACTACCTACTCCACCAAGGACCACCCGTCTAAGCTAAATGATGTTGGGGGGTTTTGCGTGTCGGAACCGGATTTAACTGGTAGTGAAGAATTGGCGATTGACCAGACTCACCTCAAGTTGGGTTCTGAAGCTAGAGGTGCTGACGTCCCATCTGAGGTAGCTACGGACGCGGTTGCAGTAGATGACTTCAACCAACGGGAACGTATTGAACAACTAGAACAGGCGCTGGAGCAGTCTCTGGCTTCCATCAACGAATTAAGGCTACAGCTTAAAGATCAGCACCTCCTGGAAACCCAACTGGCGGCAACAGAGGAAATGGCCAATCTACAGCAACAGGTCATCAATGAACTTCAGCGGCAGTTGAGGCAACGGTCTCTGGAAGTTGAGATTGCAGTAAAGTCACGGAACCAATTTTCTCAAAAGCATCAGCCTTTACGAGTGGACCTACCTGCTTTTTTAACGAAGCGCCAAGGGCATGGTGGGGGGTGATAGGATTTTGGATTGAGAAATTCTAGACAGTAATGGCGCTATCCTGGATCAATCTCTAACTCCTCACACCCGTTTGATAGTGGAAAAGAACAGATGGATGACAAGCTGATGCTGATGATTCCCGGCCCGACTCCGGTGCCGGAGGCAGCTTTACTTGCCTTGGCCAAGCACCCGATTGGTCACCGTACAGGCGAGTTTGGCAACGTGTTGGCAGAGGTAACGCAAAACCTCAAATGGCTGCACCAAACCCAGAGTGATGTGCTGATGCTGACTGTTAGCGGCACTGGTGCCGTGGAAGCAGGCATTATTAATTTCCTGAGTCCGGGCGATCGCGTCCTGGTTGGGTGTAACGGCAAGTTTAGCGATCGCTGGGCCGAGGTTTGTCAGGCTTACGGCCTTCAGGTAGAGAAGATTACTGCCGAGTGGGGGCAACCCCTCGATTCCCAACTGTTCCAAGAGAAACTTGAAGCCGACACCGAAAAGCAAATCAAGGCTGTCATTATCACCCATAGTGAAACCTCTACTGGTGTCCTCAACGATCTAGAAACGATTAACCGCCACGTCAAAGCTCATGGCGAAGCGCTCATTATTGTTGATGCTGTAACCAGTTTGGGCGCGGTTAATGTGCCTATGGATGCTTGGGGCTTGGACGTGATTGCCACTGGTTCTCAAAAAGGCTACATGATTCCTCCTGGACTGGGTTTTGTCGCTGTTAGTCCTAAAGCCTGGGAAGCCTACAAAACGGCTAAGTTACCCCGCTACTATCTTGATTTAGGGCAGTATCGTAAAGCGACGGCAAAGAACACGACTCCCTTTACCCCGCCAGTTAACCTCATAATGGCACTGCAAACAACTTTGCAGATGATGCGCCAAGAGGGCTTGGAGTCCATATTCAAGCGCCACCAACGCCTAATGAATGCTACCCACGCCGCCATTAAAGGATTAAACCTACCTCTGTTTGCCGCTGACGGTGCTGCAAGTCCCGCTATCACCGCTGTAGCGCCTAGCGGGTTTCCACAAGCAGAGCAAATTCGGACGGCGATGAAAAAGCAATTCGACATTGCTTTGGCTGGAGGACAAGATCAGCTTAAAGGTAAAATCTTCCGGATTGGCCACTTGGGGTTTGTCAGCGATCGCGATATCCTTACGGCGATCGCCTCCCTCGAAGTTGTTCTGCAAGAGTTAGGTTACGAAGGGGCTACTTCAGGGGCGGGTGTAGCAGCGGCGGCGCGTGTGTTTGCTCAATCCTAGGAAGTTTTGAGTTTTGAATGTGGAGTTTAAATTATTATCAATCCCGCATTCCGCACTCCGCACTAATCCATAACTCCTAAAACAAAGAGCGGGTTGACGATCAACCTGCTCTTTTTGTGGGTGTAAATTGAATTGACCTACTTCAGCAGTTCGCTCAAATATCAGCCTTGCGTGAAGACATTGTCGATCTGGCATTCCAACTCTCCTAAGTGAACCGTCAAATCCTATACCGTCTCTAGCCAGTCATAAATTTGATCCAATTGCTCCAAGGTGATCAGACCATACTGCCAGAGAATCATCGGTAAGGGACCTGGGTCTTGCTCTCGGTGCCGCAGCGCCACCGCTATGGAGGCTGTAGAGATTGACAAATCCTCCTGGAGAAAACGAATAAATCGAGAATATGTTGCCGGTGCCATATATCTTTCACCTCCTTTATTAAACATAATTTTGTACCGCCGACGTCTTATGATGCAGTAACTGCTAGCCAGTGTCTCATCCGTCCCTGTACTTTAGCTGCGACGGCGATCACACAAAAAAGAGATCTCACCACCGTTCACAAAGTTTTCTTCTGTCTATTAATCAGGGGACTATTATCGTAACGCAACTTTTTCGCGCTGACCCTATCTATGGAGATAAGGCAAAGGTATTAAATGAAGATGCGATTGCCTCCATCAAGGAAGCCTCTAGCCAAGTTAAGGGGGATTCGCGTAGCAGTAGCTGCTAAAAATGGACTGCTATTTGAGGCAACATGCAGAATTATTTTGTATAAAACCGTGTTATACAATGTATAACAAAACGAGCAAAAACTGAGATTATGTATTACATCTAAGTAAGAACAAAGCCTTAAAGTTAAGTGAGGTAGAAGCCGTCTACTTTAGTCGGTCATAACGGTGATCGAATGGCACAAGATGGCTCCTGAAAGAGGGATTCGGAGTCCTAGGACCTTCAGCGCTCTTGTGGCACCACTCGTCTGCTGGAAGTCCGGACGCTCTGACAGTCAGTCGAGCGGCTGTCAGACTCGGTCAAAGCTATCACCTAATACTATAAAAGCTAGGAGCATTAGCAGTAAATGATATCAAATTCTAACTTGCTTTTGAGTAAAGAAATCAAGACAACGGCTAAGGGAAGGATTCTAGTAGTCGAAGATGAAAGTATTGTTGCTCTTGATATCAAAAACAGTTTGGAGAGTTGGGGATATAACGTTGTCGGTATCGCCCAAACCGGAGAGGAGGCTGTTCAAAAGTCCCTAAGAATCCGTCCAGATTTAGTTTTAATGGATATTCGGCTCCAAGGAGACATGGATGGGGTAGAAACTGCCAGACAAATCTGCGCTCATATCGACATACCGTTCATCTACCTGACTGCCTATGCAGATAGCCACCTCTTGCTGCGGGCTAAGCTAACTGCACCATTTGCTTACATGCTTAAACCGTTTGAAGATAGAGAACTACACATCGCGATTGAGCTATCTCTTTACAGACATGTTCAGTACAGGGAGATGAATCATGCAGGACGCGAGCAAGCCCAACGGGAAACTCTTCTCCGCTTGATTATCAATCAAATGCACCAAACCCTCGACTGCGAGTCAATGCTACAGATGGCTGTACGGGAAGTGCGCCAGCTACTTCACACCAGCCGAGTGGTGGTTTACCAGTTTGTCACAGAACAGCAGGGCAAAGTTGTTATTGAGGATGTTGATCGTCGCTGGAACTCCGTCTTGGGAGACACGAGTCAGGATAAGTGCTTCTCTAGCAAGTACATCCGTTTCTATCCAGGGCGAGTCCGGGCTATTGACAACATTTGGCAGGCAGGTTTGGATCCCTGCCACATCAGCCTTTTACACCGATTACAGGTGCAGGCTAGTTTGACTGTGCCAATCGCAATCGGCTCCAACTTATGGGGACTCCTAATTGCCCATGAGTGCGAAAGTCCACGGGTGTGGCACTCATGGGAAATCCAGTTCCTGCAACAGCTAGGGCTGTTGATGGCGATCGCAATTCAGCAGGTTGAACTTAACAAACAAGTGCAAGCCTCTAGCGCTCAAGCCAAGGCTCAAGACGAGCAGCTACAATCCACTCGCAAAGAGCTGCAAACAACGCGATCGCAACTCATCCAAACTGACAGATTGTCTAGTTTAGGACAAATGGTTGCTGAAGTGACTCACGAAATTAACAACGCGCTCACTTCCATTCATGCCAACCTACCTTGTGTTCAAAGTTACGCTGAGTTACTAGAGCAAGCAGTTTCCACCTGTGAGGCTGCCTGTCCTCAGCCAGAGGCGGCGATCGCTGAGTGCGGATCAAACCTTAGTGACGCACGAGCAGATTTCCCTGAACTGTTGCGGTCGATGCAAGAAGGCGCTAGCCGAATTCGAGAACTTATTCTTACACTGCAAAACTTTTCACGTCTGGATGCACACCAACCTCAACCTGTAGATTTGATCATAGGGATTGAAAGCACGCTGGCGCTTCTACGACATCGACTGAAAAACGGTATCAAAATTAACAAGCGATATAGTGTTTTACCCTTAGTTGAGTGTCACGCTGGACAAATCAACCAGGTCTGCCTCAATCTCCTGACTAATGCTCTTGATGCGGTTGGAGAGCAAGCAGAGTTGACAATCCGCGTCTGGCAAAGTGCCCCGGATTGGGTGACAATTTCTATTCGTGATAACGGTCCAGGTATACCCCCAGAGATTCAGCCGCTTATTTTTGAAGCCTTTTTTACGACAAAAGAGGTAGGCAAAGGAACAGGTTTGGGGTTGTCCGTTTGCTACCAGATTGTCTGTCAGACGCATGGCGGTCGAATTCGCTGCATCAGCGAGCTTGGTCAAGGGGCTGAGTTTCAAGTTGAACTGCCCGTATCCTTTAAAGTCGAATAGCCCTGACTTGAAGCTATCTCTTCGTTCGCAGTTACGCTTCAGCGCGCTGAAGCGCAACTGCTTTGTCACACTGCTATTGGTTGTTCAGACATCGCGCCGTCGTAGTATCTCAACAGTGAACGTGCTGCTTCGTACTGGGTTTGCAGTTCGTCAGCTCTTTCCTCCGACCAACCTGCTTCTATCGTCAAAAACTGGCGTAGGATAGCACCGTCCAATACCACGTTTTCCTTATGAGCAGCGACAAAAAAAGCATTCCAGTTGTCATGCCAAAACTGAACTGCCCCGTTAGACTTGTTTGCTCCATTAGCAAACTTGCGTAACAGCGATGCGGCTTCTTCACTTACCGTGTTGTCTAAGCCAGATGTAGCCTCAGTGAAATCGATCTCTACATTCATTCCTCCCGTCGCCAGGACAACAAATCGCTGGTAGAACTCCTCGCAAACACGCTTACGTTCATCATCCGACAGTCTTCCGCCTTGCTGCGGACCGACGTGCGTTACTTCTAGCACTCCCAGGCGATCGCTCATCCACAACAGGCTAGCGGGGCGCGTTCCGAGTGCAGAGCAGACAAAACAATACACCTGAGATCCGTCATCCGCCTGAGACTCCAGCTCAAATTCTTGTTGGTGGTCTCGACGCCAACCCTTGTCCAAAATTCTGTCAATTTTTCGCGCCACCTGCTGCAATGCGTCTTGGTCTCCGGTGATTCTCAACTGATGCAAACCTCTCATGAACTTCCTCTTTGCTACAACAATTATGCTACTAGGCTGTTTATATACTTTGATTATGTTAGGGCATTTGGCTCAAAAGTCTCTGCCCTGTGCCCCATGCTCTCTGCCCCATACTCAAAGTCAAGTATCAAAAATAACATGATCACACCAATACATCCAGTAACTGCAAACTATCAACATCGATTTGGAAAAGATGCTCAGCTAAAGTCACGGGCAGGAATTTAAACCGGACGGGTTGCTGCGTCAAAGAGGCTAATGTTGCTTCAATTGTTTGAGGGTCCAAGTCGGAGTGATGTATGGTCTGTAGTTCTGACTCGGATAGCAAACCTAGAGCCAAAAATAGACGCGTGAGCTGGCTGTAATTGGTATAACCGATGTTGTGTTCCTGACCGATTTCGGTGCCCGTAAACAGATGGAGCTGGATAAAGCCTCGCCGACAGGGTGCAATGAAGTCGAAGCGGTATTTTGCTGTACACTCACTTGCTGTAGGTTCCAAGTAAGTCACAGCAAAGAGTTCAGCTCGACAGTATCCTTCAGCATCAACAACAGGCGTGCTAACCGGACTTGGTTCTAGTTTCATTGATGAAATCCCCAGTGTGGTGGTTGATGAGCGTACCGTTGCTAAGTTCAACGCTTTAGGCAGTTAAGCTGCTGTTGAATCTAGATCAGAGAATATTTGCTGTAGAGCTTGGGTGTAAGGCAGCAATAAATGCCTTTGCTCTGGGTTCACGCGCCCTAGAAGTTCGTCTGTTATGAGCTTGAGCGTTCTTTGCACCAGCTGCCATGACACCTGCACGCTAGGAAAGACCATGACACACAAGGGCAGTAATTCCTGCTCTACCGCTGCCATACTGCCTTCTAACATGCATAAGAAGAGATAGCCCTGAAACATGTTCATATCACGGATCGTAGAGGCTGCTACACCAGGATGGCTTAGCCCTCCCCGGCGGCTACGGTGATTGGAGTACAGATAAGCTGCACGCCCATAAACAGTCTGAGCAACTGCATGACTTTGGGGTAACAACTGCTGAACAATCTGTAAGGCTGGCGAATCCCACTCCTGCTTGGCTGCTGCAGCGCAGATCCGCTGCCACGGAATACAAATTTGCTCTTCTACGAACTTCAGGTATGGACTAAGCAACACCTGCTCAGGATGGGTGATCTGCTCCAGCACTAACTTGGTGCTGAAGTGAAACTGGGTGGTGATAAAGCCAATAGCACGCTTATCCTTCGCTGAGAGATGCTGCTCCTGAAGCTGTGTTAACACCGGATTAAGCATCGTTGCCAGCTGTTCTATCGCTGGCAACTCGAGTTGTGGCATCAGCCAGTCTTCCGCAACCTGACTAGAGAAACTGGCTAATATCGATCTTCTTGCCTGTAAGGCAGGTGAAGATGACTGCTGTTGATAGATCTCCAGGGTCTTCCCGTAGACCTGACGCACAAATTGGGACAGTCGTCTCGCTTCGGCTAAGTTTACGACATTGGGAACATAAGCGAAGAGGGCGTTTGTCTGTATCCCAGCCAGTTCAGAGTTGGTTTGTAGATGATGATGTAGCTTGGCAAAGGTTTTAGCTCTGCCCGAAACTGAATCAGCTTCGACTAAATCAAAAATGTCCAAGCGACCTTTCTCTGCAAAAGTTGATAAGTTTGGTACGTATCGCTCTGTCCAAAGCTTGACCAGGCGTTTAGTAGAAGGTTGGCTGACAGGTCTAGTAGTTTGTAGCAAGTCTTTTCCTCGAAATTTCTTAGGTTATCTCGCAGCGAACACTGGAGTCGTAGAGGTGTTATTGGTGCCGTCGCCAAAACTGGCGATGTGGGGAAGATTATGAGTTCAGTCCCCAAAAACATCACTTGTAGCAAGTGTGGAATTGTAGTGTGAAAGATGAGCCGCCCTGGTAAGGCCAAATCTGCAAGGGAGCCAAAGCAAAGGCATTGCGATCGCCAACCTTTTGCTCTCTTCCCAGCCGAATACAGTTGTTTTACAGTGGTAGAGTCTGTATTACGTATTCCATCATAGAACGACTAACCCAGTATTAGCAATAGGGCCAAGTGGGTTTTACAGAGTCTTTAACAATGTAACGTCTCTACACGCAGCGTTTCTACAGGCAACGTCTCTACAGGCCCAATTCTGCTTGTCTGCGTCTGACATCGCGTGTCGCACTTTGAATAGCCAAGTGCCCCTCATACTCAATCGCTCGACTGCTGCTTTCTACTGGTATGAGCGTACCGTTCTTGCAGCGCTGAAGACACTCAAAAATGACACTGCCAGTTGCTAGTAACTCGCGAGAAATGTCTTCAGTACGGGTAGAGTCTAGGGGGACAAAAATGTCTGTCTCCGACAGTTGGAGCAATTCAGATCGAGTGTAACCCAGTCGCCACGCCGCTTTCCAGTTGGCATTCATAATGCGACGGGTTGAAGCATCCACAATTAAGATAGAGTCATTCGCAAATTCGAACAAGTTGCGGTAGTTGGCTTCTGACTCCCGCAGTGCTATTTCGGCGTGCTTACGCTCCGTGATGTCTCGCGCTGTACACAAAACTGCATTAACAAGGCCGCTGGAGGACTGGATTGGGCTGAGAGTATACTCATAATTTCTCGTACCTTCATAAGCAGTGGGAATGCTGACTTCACCATTTATGTGTCGCCCAGTCATCAACACTGTTTCACAGTCCTGCATGTGTTGCGCTACCAAGTTTGGCGCTAAGCCCAGCTCTTGGCACGTTTTACCGAAAAATTGGCTCCGCTCCAATCCCAGTACTCGCGCTCCTGCTGGATTGATATAGGTAATTCGTCCGACGCGATCGCAGGTGAAAACTGGCGATGGAGTCGCTATAAGAATTGACTCCAGACTGTGTTCCGGCTGATGAAGTAGCTGCCGGTTTTCTGTGCCTGACGGTGACTCAGGTGTATGACCTTTTAGCTTCTGACTGGCTAATGCGATCATCTGTACAAATGAGTTCGCCTTTGATCCGCTAGCGGGAGTGTCGCTTTCAGTTGAAGCGGAAAGCGTCCGCTCCAAAACCGCAATCAAACGTAGGATGCCTTCGTCTGCATGAGCTGTTTGGCGTAATTCGACCAGCTGTTCTGAAAAGACAGCAATTTGGGCTTCAACCTGACTTAACTGTTCGTATAACGCTTCGATTGTGGTTGGCTCTGGTGATGACAGCGGTAGTCCAAAAGCTTGAGTCAACGCCTGTACAACTATGGTGGTTTTGTCTCTTCCCGTAGCTCTTGCTCGCGATTCAATGGCCTGAGCTAGTGCTTCTGGAAACCGAAATGCCATTGATCTGCTAGTCATTTTTTTATTAACTAAACAATAAAGTAAACCAACACACTCGTCTGGATTGTCTAATAAAAAGAGGCTCTACCTGATGCTGCCCAATTGGTTTCAGAACTACGTTGTTAACGTTTCAGGTTATTCTTATACTTTTCGCAAACGCTAAGCTCTGTGCGTTCCGTACATGATAGCAACAAAACTGTTAGTGAGAGCGGTCATGTTTCGATCCAAATCTTGTGTCAGTCAGGGTTATTCTAATAGCTGTAGATAGATCTTGAGGCTCGAAAGGCTTCAGTAAGTAGCCCCTTGGCTCTGTTAGTCTAGCTCTGAGGAAGGTATTTTCATCTGTTTGGGCAGTC
>CAXUIV010000059.1:0-12782 GCA_964250875.1 uncultured bacterium | reverse complement strand
CATCCTGGAGATTTGATAACAGAGGCACTCGACGTAAAGTATCAATTTGCATAAGATAGGTAGGGACGAAAACTTGCTTCGCCCAATGCAGCATCAGTGGAGATAAAGGGATAGCTCTCGGCATTACGCATGGTTTTGAGCCTTGGCAGCTTGCAGCACTTTCAACATTGTATCTGCTGCTTCAACTGCCTCACAAGGCGACCATACCGGATAGGACTGGTTGGGCTTAATTAGTAGATCCGTTTCCTGTTGAGCTAGTTCTGAGAGCAAGACTTGCATGATGTAGAATTTATCTGCACTGCTAAGCGATCGCAAAGTTGAAATCAGTTCTGCTGAAACCATACAAATTGCTCCGGTAAGTCAGGTTTGCTTCTTTAACATAAAATTTAAGACCCGACATTGGCGAGATACTGATGCACAAACTGAACGCAGATCGAACCCTCACCGACTCCCGATGCGACCCGCTTGACTGAGCCATGCCTCACATCGCCCACGGCAAATACACCAGGAATGTTGGTTTCGAGTAAATAGGGATCGCGGTCAAGCCGCCAGCCTTTGGGACGATGAGCCTCCGTTCGTCTTGCTCCACTTTTCAAGTCAGGTCCAGTAATGACAAAGCCCCGCTCATCGCGTTCCACCGCCCCATCCAGCCATTCAGTTCGCGGGACGGCACCAATAAAGATAAACAATGAAGTGGCGGCAACCGTCTCAATTTCACCCGTAATCGCGTTCTCGATCACGATCGCCTCCAAACTCGTCTCCCCTTTCGCTTCAACCACGCTAGAGTGGGGCTGAACGGCGATATTTGGCGTTTCAGCAATCTGCTCGATTAGATACTGCGACATACTTTTGGTCAGTGACTCGCCGCGCACCAGCATTGTCACTTGACGGGCATACTTCGAGAAATACATCGCTGCTTGTCCAGCAGAGTTGGCACCGCCAACTATGAAAACATCTTCGCCTTGACAGGTCAAGGCTTCGGTCTGAGCTGCCCCATAATATACCCCTGCTCCGGTTAAGCGATCCAGTCCCGGCACATCAAGCCGTCGCCAGGATACGCCCAGAGCCAGAATCAGCGCATGGCAACTGATTTCACTGCCGTCTGACAAAGTAATGAATCGGTAGGGATCTTCCACGCGCATTCCCGTCACTTCTTGAGGGCTGAGAATCTCTACCCCAAAGCGTCTTGCTTGAGCCACGGCTCGACGGGCTAAGTCGCCTCCACTTAAGCCTGATGGAAAGCCTAAGTAGTTCTCAATCCGCGAACTGGTGCCAGCTTGTCCTCCAGGCGCTTCGCGTTCAATCATAACCGTGTGCAGTCCTTCGGATGCGCCATACACAGCGGCAGCAAGTCCGGCAGGTCCACCTCCAACAATAATCAAGTCATAAAACGGCTTGTCAGCTTGAGTGCGCAGTCCAATTTTCTCAGCGACTTGGGCGATTGACGGCTGCACCAAGCTGTCGCCATTGCTAAACAGCACCAGCGGCAAGGACAGGCGATCGCAGTTGGCAAAGGTCGCTAGCTTCTGTGCCTCTTCGGATAGCTCGATATCCAACCACTGATAAGGAATTTGATTGCGTGCCAGAAAGTCTTTCACGTCGTGTGACTGTGGCGACCAGCGATTGCCGATCACGCGGATGCCTTCAAAGGCTGGGCGAAAGCTGGCAAACCAATCATCTAAAAGATCGTTCAAGACCGGGTAGAGCCTTTCTTCGGGCGGGTCCCACGGCTTCAGCAGGTAGTAATCAATTTGCGTACTGTTGATCGCACGAATCGCAGCATCAGTGTCGGCATAAGCAGTCAGCAGTGCCCGCTTCGCGTTAGGAAAAATCTCTAGCGCCTGCTCTAGGAACTCGACCCCATTCATCTGAGGCATCCGCTGATCAACGAGAAACAGGGCAACGGGTTCGTTATTAAGTTTAAGCTTTTGGATAGCTTTGATTGCCACTGCACCTGAATCGGCACGCATGATTCGAAAGCGATCGCCATACTGCTGCCGCAAATCTCGTGCCACAGCTTGCAAGACTTCTGGATCATCATCAACGGTCAAAATAACGGGTTTAGCCACGGGAATCACCTGGAATCAAGGAATGAGAACAACTGAACTGATGCGTCACTACTCTAGAAAAAATCGCAATTTAATCGAACCAAATTAATTCTAAATAATCAAGCTGCTGTGGGTGGGATGATTGCTACGGTGTTTTTGAGGTCGTCAAGGGTAAGCGAATCGAGAAGCGAGTTTCACCGGGCTTCGATTCTAGGGCGATCGCTCCCTGGTGACGATTTTCCACTATTCGTCTAGCGATATCCAAGCCTAGCCCTGTGCCTTTGCCCACCGGCTTGGTGGTAAAGAAGGATTCAAAAATGCGCGATTGAATTTCCGGCGGAATGCCCGCGCCAGAATCCGTGATTTCGACCCAAATGGAGTTGCCGTCACGCGCAGTCGTGATTTTAAGAACGCCTTTACCATTCATTGCGTCAATTGCGTTATCAATCAAGTGAGTCCAGACCTGATTCAGTTCACTACCGTAAGCGTTGATTTCAGGCAGGCTGCGGTCATAGCAACGGCGGACTTCGATTCCTGGCTTGAGTCGATGCGAAAAAATTCGCAGGGTGTCTTCAATCCCCTGATGCACATCTACCAGTTGCTGTACCCCTTGATCAAGGTAGGAGTAGGACTTCATTGACTGCACAAGTTCAGAGATCCGTTCCGCCCCGCGTAACCCGCTTTTAATCATCGACATGACATCAAACGAGAGTGCCAGCCAACGAACTCCCATGTCTCGAAGTTCCGTAGTGTCATCCCGCCAGCGTGCTGTTAAGTTATTTAACGTCTCCACTGTAACACCGCCGCTCGCCAGCGGTTCAGCCAGGTTCCAGGCATTGGCAACCCCATAGTCTTCCAGCCAATCTAGCAACTCCTCTTCGCGATCGCTGAGCGTCAATAGATCCAGGCGATCGTGCAGGATGGTCTCGTAACCATCGTCTCGGACTTGCGTCCACTCGTGAGTATGGGCCTCATCAATATTGCGCTGCCCGTAGACCAGATTCATCCGCTGTAGCTCTGTTGATGCTGGAATCACATCTCTCAATGCATGAACGACGGCGGCTGCCGGATTGTTCAACTCATGGGCCAATCCAGCAGCTAGAGTTCCTAATGCTGCCATCTTCTCTCGACCGCGAATAAAGGATTCGACTCCCCGCAGCCGCTGCGCTACGAGTCGGAACACAGCCCGCTCAAAATCCCGACACTCGTGGAGCAGCGTGTGGAAATCTTCTCCAGCAATTTCGTAAGTTAGACAGTCAGTGATTGCATGCAAGGTGACTGGCACAGGTTCATCTGTGAGAATTGGCACTTCACCAAAGACTTGAGGTGCTTTGTGTTGTCCAACCGGGATGTCTACTCCTTCGCTGATTCGAGTAATACCGATTTGCCCCGCCATCAAGACAAACACTCCCTTTGCGGGATCGCCTTCCTGTACCAGGATCTCTCCGGCAGCTAGCTCGACTTTTCGAGCGCGATCACATACCCAATGCAGTCGCTTTTGGGGTAGGTATTGAAATAATTCAAGCGTAGAGAGATCTTCGACACACAGCATCGATTAGCGTCCTTACGGCTGGTTAAGTTACAGTTTGCTTCAGTATACTTGGTAGAACATCTAAACTGGGGACTTCGGGTTTGTTTTAAGGGTGGGGTGTAGAAGATTGTTTAAGGTAGCTTGCTACCTCTACTTTACTCAAATTCCTTTCCACAACTTGAACGACCAACTCGTATTTCTGAACTTGGCTAAGAGTCAGGACGAAGCCGTTCAATCGTAGAAAAGTATCCATGACTGCAAAAGCGGTACGCTTATTGCCATCTAGGAATGGATGATTCATTGCTAAATGGAGTAAATAAGCTGCGGCTTGCTCCCAAACCGTCGTGTGGAGGAGTTCTCCTGAAAACGTTACTTGCGGTTGAGCCAGGGCGGATTTCAATAGTCCTAGATCGCGAATTCCTGGAGTACCGCCAAACTTTTGAATCTGCCGCCTATGAATCCGCAACACATCTTCTAAATCAAGAAATTTAGGAATTGGCAAGACGTTGATAGACCTCCTCGTTTTCTTGTTCTGATTCCAGGTATGCTTGCCAGACATACTCTGATCTATTATGTTGCTCAGAATTCTTTAGTTGACGAATGGACTCAAGCACCTTTGGTAATAAAGTCTCAGGAAGTTGATTGAGTTCTTGAATGATTAGATCTTTTGTATTCATTATCCGTTGAGTGAGTAATTTTACTTACTGCTCTAAGTAAGCGCTGGGTACAGTAGAGCTATAGTCTAACATTCCAACTGGGGGTGCATTCTAATGAATGCAAAAACACTCTTCTCTTATGGTACGGGCATCCTGCCGGTTCATTAGCAAACAGGCGAGACATCTGCTCCACAGGAAGTCTATTTGCATGACTATGATACACCTTTCTAACTATTCTAAGTCCATCTCGCTTTATCGTGAGCGTGTAATGAGTGCAAAGAAATTTAGCGAGAATTGAAAGTATAACTTTTCTAGGTTTGAATCATCTTAATCGTTATTTCCCTTAATCTATCCATCTTTTGTTACTCTAGGAAAAGAAAAATCCGAAACACTGATAGCAAGAAATTTTGACGATTCGAACCTTATCATAAGTTGCTATTAGTTTGCGATTTCTAGATTGTTCTATCCGAGCATCCTTTGCTATAAAAATAGGCTTTATCCATCATACATAGACATCTGTTATCTACAAAGACTAAACTCAGGCATAGAACACTTCAACCACTTCATACAGATGAGCATCGAATGAGATCACTAAACGAGCCACTTCTTGAGCAAACGCGGGGATAGCTGGATGTGTCCATGCAGCTTCAACGTCTTCGCGGCTGCGGTATTGTGCGTAGTTGGTCACTCGCACTCCATCCAAACTCTTATGAATATTTGCAGAGATAAAGCCTGGTGCGTGCCGATAGATGGTGTTGACGCCTTCTATTAACAAATCTGTAAGCCGTTGCTGGTCTTCCGGTTTGCAAATGTGAACGTTGATGAGTGTTACTAACGGTTGTGCTTTGTTAATTGTCGTCATGTTCAACTTCTGATAAGATTTGCATCCGCAACCCACCGCTGGACAGAATCAGCAAGCGTCGGTGCGGAGCCAAAGAACTGAATTTGCTTGCCAACATCTGCAACGTATTGTCCTGTGTTCATATAAGCGATAAAAGCATCGAGGTCCGCATTACCCGTTAAAGCAGAAAATAGCTGCGGCTCAATTTTATGTCCTAAAGTATGAGACAGTTCAGTGGATAAATCGCGGGGCGTTATTGTCTTCTCCATACCAAGGTCAATCCGTTCACCTTCAATGCCTGAGACGGTTAGTGCTGCTGCCGCGCAGTGAGCAGCATCATCCGCAAGGATGTATGTCAACGGCATATTCGGCGCAATCACTGTTCCAAGCCTACCTTGAGAGAAACCTGCCTTCTGCCGCTCTAATTCTTGATCGAGAAAAGCACCAGGACGCAAGGCAACGAAAGGCAAGCCAATTTCTTGGAAATATTCTTCAGTCAAGAACTTCTGATACAAATGCGGGATATGCTTCGGTTTGTCTGCCGTCAGTATGCTGAGAAAGACAAGCCTCTTCACACCCGCATTGAGGGCAGCATCGGCTACGTTGCGGTTTCCTCGATTATCTCCTGAGTCGAGGCTGTCTTCGCTCTTACGAGCAACGTAGCCAATGGCACTGGTGACAGCAACGTCGATGCCCTCGAAGGCAGCTGGCAGAGTATTCGGGTCAGTGATGTCTCCAGGAACGGTAGTCACACCAAGCTGTTCAAGTTTGCTGATGTCGCTATTTGGTCTTACGAGGGCAATAACCTCGTGTCCAGACTTTCTAGCTTCGAGTGCAATTTTACCTCCAAGATAGCCTGTGCCGCCAATTATCAGTGTTCGCCTAAGTGCCTCATATTGTTTGGTTTGTTTCAGTTATACCGCTGTTATTTGATTGAAAACTTACTGAACGATTTACGCTACTTAAACTCAGCCAAGTTTTGTTGAATAAATTTGCGGAATGAAACGGGAGATTGCCCGATAATTTGCGGAATGTTACCGCCCTAGAGTGCAGCTTCGTAAGTCGAAAGAGCATCCAGGTCAAGCTGCACGGTTGCAAGGCCGCGCTTCGAGAATTGTTCTGCCTGTTCAGGTTTGCGAATGGCAACACGTAGCTCGAGGAGATCAGATTTCGACTCCAGAAGATTGACGAGGTGAGATCCGGTTCTGCCTGTCGCACCTAGAATGAGGACAACAGGTTTAGTATGAGTCATTAGAGTTCATCCTTGAACGTAGTTGTATGGTGGCAACTTTATTTCCGTAGAGTGAAGCGATCGCCCTGTGTTCACTGATGTAGGTGCTTCTTAATGAAATTGCCTCTAATGAATTTGTGTGTAGCGGTGATTGTCGATCGCCTTGAACTGCCCACCAAAAATGAACGATTGCGGCATTGCCTGATTGAAGAAGTCATGTGGAAAGCCGAGTTCGAGCTGACTCACTCGATCGAGTTGGGCAAGCTGTTCATCTGATAATTTCACGTTCACGCAGGCGAGATTGTCTTTCACCTGCGTTGCTTTACGGGCACCGACAATTGGAATTGTCCCTTGATGCAGCAGCCAAGCCAACGCTACCTGAGCGGAACTACAGCCAATTTGATTCGCTACCTCATCGACAGCACGGGCGATCGCGTGGTTGCGATCGTTCTGCTGCACAAAGTCAGACATGCCCTCGTTATCGAGCCGTTTCTGTTCTTGGCTGCCGTTGTCTCTGGTATATTTTCCCGTCAGCCAGCCGTTTGCCAACGGCGACCAAGCAGTGATGCCAATATCAAGCGTCCGCGCCATTGGCAGCAGTTCCCGTTCTACAGTGCGCTGAAGCAGACTGTACTCGATTTGCAGACCGATGAACGGCGTCCAGCCGCGTAAATCGGCGATTGTGTTGCACTGCGCCACTACCCAAGCTGGCGCGTCGGAGATGCCGATGTATAAGACTTTACCTTGACGTACCAGGTCATCAAACGATCGCATCACTTCTTCGGGCGGCGTGGTGAAGTCCCAAGCGTGTGCCCACAGCACATCAATGTAGTCCGTATTCATCCGCTTGAGGCTGGCTTCAACTGACTGCACCATGCGCTTGCGATGGTTGCCTGCGCCATTGGGATCAGAGCTAGGCATTCCGTTCGAGTACTTAGTGGCAACGACGATCGCTTCTCGTTCCAAAGCAATCAGTTCACCCACATACTTCTCGCTTGTACGATTGGTGTAAATATTGGCGGTGTCGATGAAGTTGCCACCCGCCTCACGAAAGGCTTCGTAGATGGTTTTGCATTCGTCCAATGACGCACCCCAACCCCAATCTTCGCCAAAGGTCATCGTGCCGAGACAAAGTTCTGAAACACGCAAGCCGCTTTTGCCTAATAGTTTGTAGCGCATGGTTCGTTCTCCTGAATAAATTTAAGAAAAGAGATCCTGGAATCCTTGCCAGGTAGAAATTTCAGAGTTTAGATGCGTTTGCCCTACATCCTCAATAGGGCTTAGATTTGCGAAGACTCATTCATTTGCTGTTGAAGTTGTTGGACTTCCTCAACTGATAAGCCTGTAGAGGAGGCGATAATGCCGATCTCAACTCCTCTACGTAGAAGATTGACCGTAATTTCTCGTTGTTTTCTTTCTTCCCCCTTTGTCTCTCCTTCTGCCAGGATCGAACGATAAACAGTAGATTCTTGCATGACGTCCCTCCGTAATACACGATAAATGACTTCATCATCTAATCTTAGACCAGCTAAGATTGCGGCAGCAGCAGTTAGGTTCGCTTGCGTTGCGGAATCTGAAACTTGATCGACCGCTTGAGCCGCTTGACGTAGTGTTGCCTCTGGATCATTGGTTTGACCAAGAGCCGCAAAGGGAATCAGTCCGGGATATTGCAAAAAGAGGTCGTTGGGTTGCTCCCATAAACGAACCACATCAAAGTCATGACGTGTGCGCTCCAAAATGAAGCTGGTTCGCTGAACTAAATCAGATCCGGTCTGCTTGAGGTAAATCACGACTTGTCGCATCGTTTTGTTCCGATACCGCCTGTAGACTCGTGCGCGGTAATCAAACATGCGGAACGGGATATCTGGATCGGGGCGGGTTTGAAATTCCAGGTGCAAAACTGACTCATCTGACTCTAGTAGAATTAGGGCATCAGCGCGAATGGGATCGAGCGAGAGTTCTGAGGGTTTTAGCTCCGTCAGAGTGATGGACTCTCCCAGTAGCCAACTGGCAAAGTCAGCGGAGAAGCTTTCAGCAAGAAATCGGCAAGTGTCGTCGTACATGGGGAGGTTGTATGACTTGTTATACCTATTTACACCTTCTCCTCACTACGGGACGTGACGATCACAGACCCTCCTTGAGATACGATCGCTTTGACAATTGCACGACCGATCTCAGAAGTACCACCCACTATGACCACTCGCTTGTTTGATAACTGCATTTGTGCCTCTAATTAATAGATTTCCAAAGTTTCCGTAGGACGACTGCAAGGGCAAGCTAAACTAGTGCATCGCCACCATCAATTAATAGGGTCGTGCCTGTCATAAATCCATTGCCCATTAGGAATAGCACAGCTTCAGCAATTTCTTGAGGATTGCCAATCCGCCGCACGGGCAGTTTTGCGACAATTTGCTCAACAACTTGTAATTTTTGTTCTCCAAATACTCGATCGAGCATCGGAGTATCAATCACTCCAGCACAAACTGTATTAACTCGAACTGGGGCCAATTCGACAGCGAGATTACGAGCAACCGCTTCAATTCCAGCATTTGCTGCTCCAGCAAGCGCAAACCCTGGATATCCTTTTCGACCCGCTAACCCTGAGATAAAGACAATTGACCCACCCTGAGAGATGCGAGAAGCAGTATGTTTGACCACATGTAATGCTCCCCAAATTTTGCTGTCAAGTGTTGGGCGAAACTTGTCTTTAGTCGTTTCTGACAAAGGTGCAGTTGCCGCATCTTGAGCCGAAATAAACAGATGGTCAAACTGTCCAATTTCAGCAAAAGCAGCCTCCACAGAAGCTTCTTCTTCGATATCAGCCTGAATACCACGCACCCCACTGCCAATCTCCGCACCGGCTTGATTTAGGCGATTTTGAGATCGTCCTATAATCACGACGGATGCATCCTTAGCATGGGCAGCTTTGGCGGTTGCGAATCCAATGCCTGAACTGCCACCTACAACGACCACAATTTGATTGCTAAATTTCATGGCTTCGTTCCTCGTTAGACTTTCGTGTTGCCAATCGTGAATCTTCTTGTTTTGCTTAATGATTTCCAGACCAGTTCCCAAGCCGTTCGCCACTGTCCACATCAACCACTGCACCCGTCATTGCAGGATTTGCCATTACCGCAACCACCATTCCAGCAACATCTTCGGGTTGCCCTAGACGATGAACAAGCTGTCGATCAGGTTGTAGTTTAATCCCACCGGGTGAAATAACGTTGACTCGAATCGGTGCAAGTTCCAATGTTGCAGATTTCGCTAATGCCTCAATACTGCCGTGTAACGTTCCCCATACTCCATATCCGGCAACTGGACGACGACCGCTACTGCCGGATAGCAGCGTGATTGAACCGGAAGGACGAACCTGACCAGGAGCATAATGCAACACGTTGTAGGAAAGCTAGAAGCGACTAAATGCAGCACGAGCAATTTCTGGCGGCGTATCAACAACGCCAGTTGCAGATGCACTACCAGATGCGGTCACAACAATATGATCGATTGGGGCTAATGCTTTTAACATTTGTTCAGTAGCCTGAGCGTCCGAAGCATCAGCCGTATAGGTGCGAACTCGATCTGAAATAGTTGCTGCTGCCTGCTCTAGCTTCTCGGCAGAACGGCTTGAAATGATCGCTTCGGCACTCAAGGAGATTGCCAGTCTTGCAACTGCTAATCCCATTCGGCTACCACCCCCAATAATCAATACCTTTTGTTCGGTTAAGTTGTAAAGCGCTTCTGGCATGATAGGGATTCCTCCAGTGATAAGTGAGGGCTGCGATCACAGCAAGGTTAAACCGCCATCCACAGGCAAAATGGTCCCTGTGATATAGGTGTTTGTCATCAAACTCAACACTGCTTGAGCCAGTTCTTCTGCCTGCCCGAGATGCTGTACAGGCAACGAGTCCTCAGCCCACTTTGCCAAGTCGGATTGCTGCGACTCGCTCTGATTGCTCCACACCCCTGTATCAACAACTCCAGGTGCAATTACGTTGACTCGAATTGGTGCGAGTTCAGCCGCCAGCGATCGCCCAAACACCGCAACCGCACCACTTGCGGCTGACATGACTGAAACACCACCTGTCTTTGCAAGTTTGAAGATAGAGACACTGGATGTCAAGGTAATTGAGCCATCCGGAGCAATGTTTTTCACCGCCGCACGGACGGCAAAGAACGTTCCCCAGAATTTTTCCATCCCGCGTTGAGCCATTTCTGCTGACATCTCTGCCAAGGGTGAGCGCAGCAGATTTTCATCTGCCACAGCCGTCACCACTAAATGGTCGAATCTCCCAACTTGCTCAAACAGGGCATTGACTGAAGTCTCATTCAAAATATCAGCAGCGATCACTTCAACCCGACCTGAAACGGATGCCATTGCTTGATTTAGCTTGTCTATGGAACGGCTTGACATGACGACATGCGCTCCGAGTTCAGCAGTTTTTCTAGCAGTTGCCAGACCAATGCCTGAACTTGCGCCAATTATGACGACTTTCTTGTTCGATAAATCCTGAAACATTACGCTACTTCCCAAACGATTGAAGCATCGGCAATTTCTAAGCGATCGCGCACCTCAAGAATGGCTTGTTCGAGATTCATTTGTCCCCTCAATAAGAAATCTGTTGGCGATCGCGGAAAAACTTGCCACTCAAATCAGGTGAAGCTGCTGTTGCCAGCCAGATGGCGGTATCCGCTCCTTGTTCTGGAGTGCGAGGCGCAGAAGCGCCGCCCATATCTGTCTTCACCCAGCCGGGACACATGGCATATACCGCAATGCCTTTCGGTTGCAGCGCCTCTGCCAGCATGATTGTTGCCCCATTCAGCGTCAGTTTTGATAGGCAATAGCTCGGTACATTCGCCGACAGTCCATCTAATGCACCATAGCCACTGGAAACATTAATCACACGGGCAGCAGTAGCTCGCTCTAATAGCGGTAGGAACGCTTGTACAGTCCGAATCGGGCCAAAGGTATTTGTGTTCATGGCCCGCTCCAGCAAGCTCCGGTCAATCGTGAGGATGTTGACACCCTCATCCGGGTAAATGCCTGCATTGTTAATTAAGACATCGAGATGCCCCAAGTCCTGCTGTAAAGTATCGACTGCCTGACGGATGGAGTTGTCATCAGTGACATCCAGAACCAGGGGACGCACCTGCGCGGATTGCATTTGCTCAGTCGCGGCTTTGGCTTTGTCGAGCGATCGCGCTGCCAAAATCACCTCAAATCCAGCTTTCAGCATGCCTTGACAAATGGCAAACCCAATGCCTTTATTGCCGCCCGTGACTAAAGCATATTTACTTTGATGGTTAGAACTCATCGTGATACCTCATTTCTAGCTCGTAGTTTGTAAGACAATTTTGCCCTGAACATGCCCCTCCTGGAGCATCTCATGTCCTCGACGAGCCTCCTGCAACGGCAGAACGGTTTCAACCACCGTCTTGACTTGACCTGCATCAATCAACGCTGCAATTTTACTCAGTTGAGCGGCGATCGCTTGAGCGCCAAAGTGAGCGCTGCGAACACTGTGCGATGTCGCTATTCCTGCATCGGGCGGAGAAACGGTCGAGACGATAATGCCGCCAGACTTCAAGACCGGCCACGATCGCTCTTGCGTTTCGCCACCAACCAGATCCAGCACTACATCTACCTCGTGGACAACCTCCTCAAAGCGAGTTGTCCGGTAGTCCACCACCTCATCAGCACCTAGTGCTTTTACAAATGCTTGTTTATTTGTGGAAGCAGTGCCAATCACACGTGCGCCTTTCACTTTGGCAAATTGGACAGCAAAGCTACCAACACCGCCGGATGCAGCATGAATCAGCACCCGTTGCCCTGTGGACAGGTTTGCATGATCGAATAGTGCTTGCCAAGCGGTCAAGGCTGCTAATGGAACGGATGCGGCTTGAATATAGTCCAGCGATCGCGGTTTGGCAGCAACAGTCGAGGTAGGAACAGCAACATATTCGGCATAGCCACCGACTGATAAACCGGGCATCGCATAGACTGCATCTCCGACTTTAAAGTCCTTGACCTCTGCGCCGATCGCCTCGACGACACCCGCCACATCCCAACCCAGGATGAGTGGAAACGAGTAAGGTGTTCTCTCTTTCAAAAAGCCCTCACGGGTCTTCCAATCTACAGGATTAATTGCAGCCGCATGGGTATGAATCAGAACTTCGTTTGGTTTCGGTCCTGGACGAGAAGTTTCTTCATAGGTCAAAACTTCCGGTCCACCGTAAGCGTGAATTTGCACTGCTTTCATCGTTGCCATTACTGTTTATCCTTCGGGTAAATTGACTTAGTCGATCGGGTCAACCAGTTGCCTGAGCTTTAAATATGCCTCTTCTGGCGTGAGTTGATCGGCAGTTTCATCCGGGATATAGAACTCCCAGCTATCGGGAAAGTGACGCACGATAAAGCTGGGAATTAATCCCATCATCATCGCCATTCGCCCCAGGTTTTCGGCTTGTTCTGCTA
>CAXUIV010000058.1:0-13000 GCA_964250875.1 uncultured bacterium | reverse complement strand
TGCTCGACTATAAGTTTACCCCGGAGAAAGCCAGTGTTGGCACCGGGACAAAGATAATGGAGGTTTGTTGGTGCGAAGCGGTCGAGCAAGGACTGCACGCTTTTAATCTGACGGGGCCAGTGAAAAGTTTTGGCTGTCTTTAAAGGTACAGGCTCACCTCGCTGATTTGGCAGCAGGTGACGCCCCGTGAACAGCATACCGCCACTACTTTCGTAATACAAACAAGATGAGCCAGGAGAATGGCCGGGTGTCCAAATGACTTGCGCTGGAGGGATTGGAGTGAATTCTTTCTGAAACGTAGTGACTGTCAATCCAGGTAACAGATATGCTTCCTGCTCTTGAATCAGCACCTGACAACCGAAAGTTTCCTGAATCTCTCGTGCCCTACCAATTCCACCTCGGTGAGTCAGAAATAGCCACTGCACCCCCCCTGATGAGCGTAGAAAGTCTTGATTCGTCTCATCCCAAGCTGGACAATCAAGCAAGATATTCACTTCGTTTTCTACAATAAGATAGGCAGTTCCTCCTAAAGTGTCCCGGTTGGGTGGAAATGCAAAGACGTTGTTTAAAATAGCCCGTGGTAACTTGGGTGAACGACTCGGTTGTTTTGACAAAGGATGTTGAGCAGTGGCGGCGAGGAAATCTGGACAATTGGGAGTGTACGGTTGAGTCTTCAGTCGTTACTCGTGTAAAGAGTCAGACACACCTCTTAAAATAACTAAAAATAATATGGCATTCTCGTTTCTTCTGTTCCTTTTAGGAATATTTACTTATTTATGCGTGCGGCAAAGTGCGGCCAGGATTACACGAACTCCAATCTGGATTTTGTGGTTGGTGCTAATGGCACCAGCACTAATCTGGAGTGCGTGGACTGTAACGCATAACCAGAGCCAGCCTCTGCCAGCAGCACTGGTGTTTGTGCCATTCCTAATTTGTCCTTTTTTATACTGGATGTTAGTTCAGGCAGGTCGTAGAGACTCAACGCCAGCAGCACAGACTCCAGCCCCAGAATCAAAACCACTAGCATCTGTACGAGAAACTCCACAGGTGCGGCCCATAGACCAAGGCGAAGAAACTCAACTGCGGAATTGTTTTCCCTGGTCTGTGTACTACATTCACAACATTGAGTATCGACCCCAAGCAGTCATCTGTCGCGGACAGTTAAGAACCACACCGGCAGAGGCATATAGGAGAATTCGGGAAAATGTTGAGGAGCAATTTGGCGATCGCTTTTTGGTCGTCTTTCAGGAAGGTCTGAATGGGAAACCTTTCTTTGCCCTGGTTCCCAATTCTCAAAGGAAAGCTGCAAGCTCTACAGAAACTTTAACTCGACCAGCCCTAGCGCTGGCGCTGCTTGCAGCAACTTTAGTGACGACAACAGTGATTGGGCTAGAAATTGCAGGCGTTTCTATCTCCTCTGGAAAGGAACTGTTATCTGATCCAGCAGTGCTGTTACAGGGACTGCCTTACGCTTTGGCACTGATGTCTATCTTGGGTATCCACGAACTTGGTCATTATCTGACAGCTCGGTTCTACAAAATTCGCTCGACGCTGCCCTACTTCATACCTGTACCGTTTTTCCTAGGCACGTTTGGTGCATTTATTCAAATGCGATCGCCTGTACCAAACCGCAAAGCCTTGTTTGACGTTAGCATTGCTGGACCGATGTCAGGATTGATAGTGGCATTGCCATTACTGCTTTGGGGTTTGGCCCACTCTACCGTCGTTCCCCTGTCCTCCAAGCCAGAGATGTTAAACTTTGACGCTCTCAATCCGAGGTACTCCCTCTTACTGGCGCTGCTGAGTAAGCTAGTGTTAGGCGGTCAACTGATGAGTACGAAGGCAATTCACCTGCACCCAGTAGCGGTAGCAGGTTGTCTCGGACTGGTTGTAACGGCATTGAATCTGATGCCAGTAGGACAACTGGACGGGGGCCACATCGTTCACGCCATGTTTGGCCAACGAACTGGTGCTGCGATCGGTCAAATTGCCCGACTCTTGCTGTTAGGACTGTCTCTATTTGAATCCTGGTTTCTGCTCTGGGCAATCATCCTCTTCTTTATGCCGATCGTCGATGAACCCGCTCTCAACGATGTCAGCGAATTAGATAACCGCCGCGATTTCTGGGGATTGTTAGCATTAGTTGTACTGGTAATGATCATCCTGCCAGTGCCAAAGGCGCTGACTCAGCTATTGCAGATTTGAAGAATGCGGGGTGCGGAGTTACAGGGAGAGATAAAGAGAGAATTAATCCCTTTCGCCTTTGCCCTTTCGCCCTTCGCCTTTGCCCTTTCCCCTCAATCAAGGAGTGACGAAAAATGGACAAACAACCGATTCAAGTCATTGGTGGTGGACTGGCTGGGACAGAGGCTGCTTGGCAAATTGCTAGAGCTGGAGTGCCGGTTGTGCTGCATGAAATGCGACCGCGACGGTTCAGCCCTGCCCACCACTCAGAACAACTGGCAGAACTGGTGTGTAGTAACTCGTTTGGGGCACAGTCGAGCGATCGCGCTGCTGGTTTGCTGCATCAAGAACTGCGCCAGTTAGGTTCCATAGTCATCTCTAAAGCCGACGAACATGCCGTCCCAGCAGGCGGTGCCTTGGCTGTAGACCGAGGCCAATTCAGCCACGACTTGACCCAAACACTCCAGCAGCATGAGTTGATTGAACTGTGCCGAGGGGAGGTTGCGGAAATTCCGACAGGAGTTGTGGTTCTGGCTACTGGTCCTTTGACTAGCCCGCAACTGGCAGAAGATTTGCGGCGGTTCACTGGCATGGAGTACCTCAGTTTTTTTGATGCCGCTAGCCCGATTGTGGTCGGAGAATCAATCAACCGCAACGTTGCCTTTCTTGCCTCTCGCTATGACAAAGGAGAAGCTGCTTATCTCAATTGCCCCATGAATCGGGAGCAGTACCTGCGGTTTAGAGAAGAGCTTTGTGCAGCTGAGCAGACAGAACTAAAAGATTTTGAACGAGAGACGGCTAAATTCTTTGAAGCTTGTCTACCGATTGAAGAGCTAGCGCGGCGAGGGGAAGACACGATGCGATATGGTCCCTTAAAGCCGGTAGGTCTATTTGATGCTCGCAAGGGAGACTTCCGCGCTCCAGAAAATCAGTCAGAACGTCCTTATGCAGTTGTGCAGCTCCGGCAGGAAGACAAAGCAGGACAGTTGTGGAATTTAGTGGGATTTCAGACTAATTTGCGTTGGGGCGAGCAGAAACGGTTATTTCAGATGATTCCTGGATTGGAAGAGGCGGAGTTTGTGCGGTTAGGGGTGATGCACCGCAATACTTTCCTCAATGCTCCCCATCTGTTACAGCCGACGCTGCAATTTAAGCAACGCCCTACGGTGTTGGCGGCTGGGCAGCTGATTGGAACTGAAGGCTATACGGCAGCATCTGCTGGTGGTTGGTTAGCTGGAACGAATGCAGCGCGGCTCGTTTTAGGCAAAGAGCCATTGCAGCTACCACCAACAACGATGATGGGAGCGCTGTTTGAATTTATCAGTTCTGCCTCACCCAAGCATTTTCAACCAATGCCGCCCAATTTTGGCATTTTGCCAGAACTCGGTGAGCGGATTAAAAGTAAGCAGGAACGTTACGGTGTTTATCGCGATCGCGCCCTTGCCGATCTCACTAGTTGGAGCGTCCAAAACCTAAAATCCTCCACTTGCTAAGACTGCAAATAGTTGTTGGGTAAGATTTGAGTAGAAGGGAGAATTCAAGAGAACAATGAGTACCCAAATTACTATTACCCTGCCAGATGAAGTGTACCAACGAGCAGAACGCTTTGCGCGGCTGGCAAACCGGGATGCAGCCAGCGTTCTAGCTGATACGATTCAACTCTCAATTCCACCAGTTAGCTCAGACGCAGCTGCCTTTAAATCAGTCTCAACACTGCCTGATGAGCGAGTTATAGCTCTAACACAACTACAGATGGAACCAGAGCAGAACGCTCGTTTGAGTAACTTGCTAGACAGGCAGCAGTCGGGCATTCTAACTGAAGAGGAGCGTTCGGAGTTGCAAATCCTCATGCAAATTTATCAGGAGGGGCTGTTACGAAAAGCTACTGCCTTGAGCGAAGCCGTCAAACGTAAATTGATGGAGCCGTTGAGCTAGTGAGTTCTAGCCAGGTCGTACAACCATCGTGCTATCTACCTTTAAAGAAACTACAGCACTGCCTTTACCGCCAAGCAACATCTTGGAACCGAATAAGGAGTTGGACAAATGAACCTAAGCTTCTTACTTCGAGGGATAATCATCGGCTTTTCCATTGCAGCCCCTGTCGGACCAATTGGTGTATTGGGTATTCGTCGCACCCTAGCTGAAGGACGCGCTGCTGGTTTCGTTACCGGCTTAGGGGCTGCCACAGCAGATGCAGTTTACGGCTGCATTGCGGGATTTGGGCTAACCTTTGTTTCAAACTTCTTGGTCAGTCAACAGGCGTGGATTCGCTTGATCGGTGGTACTTTCCTCTGCTACCTTGGCCTCAAAACTTTCCTGGCTAGACCAGCCGAAACCGCATCGTCTGCCAAAGGCAATGGTCTTGTAGGTGCCTACGCATCAACATTCTTCCTGACGCTTACCAATCCGATGACCATTCTCTCTTTTGTCACCATCTTCGCGGGATTGGGAGTGGCAAGCGCTGGGCGCAGCTACAGTGATGCGGGAATATTGGTTCTGGGTGTGTTTACCGGCTCAGCCCTCTGGTGGTTTATCTTAAGCTTTGGTGTTAGTGTGTTGCGGTCGAAGTTTAAACAGATTTTACAGTGGGTAAACCGGATTTCAGGCATAATCCTGATGGTGTTTGGAGTCATTGCTTTGGTAAATTTGAGAGGATGAGGCGAGTTCAAAGAAGGCACAAGTTCTACCTTTTGTCTAGTGCCTGCTGCCTGCTTTTGAGCTGGTTGATAATGACGATAGCTTCGCCAGTTTATCCGACCTCTGCCCAGTCAGCTAGCTCAATTGACAACCTGCGGCAGCAGCAGCAACAGATTGAGCAGGAGCATCAGAATGTTGCTAAAGAGCGTCAGCGCTTGTCCAATATTGAAACAGCTGCCAATCAATACCTCAATGGCTTGCAGCAGAACATAAAATCTACTGGAAATCAAATTAAATCTAATCAGTACCAGCTACAGGTTGCTACCCAGCGCCTCGAAGCGTTACAAGCAGATCTAGATGCAAAGGAGCGCTCCTATCAGGGTTATCAGACTGCTACCATTGCCCGACTGCGTTTTCTCCAGCGCTCCCCAGTAACTCAGAGCTGGGCGGTGCTGCTGCAAAGCCAAAATTTTACCGACTTTCTCGACCGGCGTCGCCAGCTGAAGTTGGTCTATCAGGCGGACCAGCAAATACTGGCAAAACTGACTCAAGTTGCCAACCGCCTCTTTCAGCAGAAGACCGAGGTCGAAGTCCAGAAAAACCAAATTGATCTTATTCGTCAACAGTTGCTGGCGCAACAGACTGGTTTTGAAGCGCAATCTCAGTATCAGCAGCAGGTGATTCAACGCCTCAAGACCGATCGCCTAGCACTGGAAGCGGCTGAGGCTCAGTTAGCCAGGGATTCAGAGAGTGTAGGTCAACTGATTCAACAACGCGTTGCAGAACAGCAAGCTAGAGAGGCAGCCCAGGCAACAGTTGTTCGAGGGACAGGCCAGTTTATCTACCCCTGCGATGCTCCAATCACTAGCGGCTTTGGCTGGCGCATCCACCCAATTCTGGGCTATCAACGATTTCACTCTGGCATTGACTTTGGCGCTGAATACGGCAGTACGATTCGGGCGGCAGACAGCGGCACAGTTATCTATGCCGGATGGTATGGCGGCTATGGCAACGCGGTGATTCTCAATCACGGCAACGGTATCACTACGCTGTATGGTCATACGAGTCAGATGTACGTCTCAGAGGGGCAAGTGGTGCAGCGCGGACAGGCGATCGCGGCTGTTGGCTCCACTGGTCTATCTACTGGTCCCCACCTCCACTTTGAAGTCCGTCAAAATGGTGAACCCGTAGATCCCCTCAACTACCTATGAATTTCTTCTTTAGAAGTGCTATATTATGACAGTTAAGGGTATGTAGCTCAGTGGATAGAGCATCAGGTTCCGGTCCTGAGGGTCGGGGGTTCGAATCCCTCCATGCTCGTTGAGAATTAGCGAGGGGCGTAATCCCATAGGTCCCTCCATGTTTGGGATTGCGACACAGCCTTCCAGGGCAACCCGGTGGGTTGCCCCTACGGGAGAATTGCTATATGAGGTGTGGAAGAGTAACGTTAGTAATCTTGTCGAACTGGAAGTTTTCGGCTAAACGTTTGAGTATCTTTGCGACGTTGTCGTCTGCCGGAATCTCTTTCGCAAGTTTCAAAATCTGTAAATCATTTCCCTGAGCAGCAGCAAAATGAAGCCGCTCGATCCAGTCATATGGCATAACTTCTAGCATTTCAGTCTTTAATATTTGATAGCCTTCTACCTGTGATAAATGCCCCTGTACTCTATCAGGTGTTGCCTCATAGAGATATTCAACGTTGAGGTGACGGGCAATTGTTTCAAAAATTTCTTTGACTTTGAATGGTTTACAAATGAAGTCGTCACAGCCTGCGGCAATCATTTCTGCCTGCTGTTCAGCAAAAGCATTTGCGGTTAGGGCTACAACTTTTGTGCGGGTTTCCCCATCGGTGTGTTCCTCAAAGGCTCGAATTTGCCGAAGTGCGTCCTGCCCACTCATAACTGGCATTCGCATGTCCATAAAAATTAAATCAGGTTTCCAGGTTTGCCAGAGACTAATCGCCTCCTGCCCATTCGTAGCTTCTCTGAGTTCAAACCCAACTAGATCCAGCAGTTGGGTCAGCAGTAATCGATTGGCTGAATTGTCTTCTGCAACCAGAATCCGGTAGGTGGGCTGCTGAGGGGCAAGCCCAATCACTTTACCAGCGATCGCTGGTTTATTCTTTGCTATGGGGAGTTCGGCTGCTTCAGCAGAAATGCAAAAGGAAAATACGCTGCCTTGCCCAACCTGACTACGAGCAGCAATGCCGCTGCCCATTATCTGAGCGTATTTCTGACTAATTGCCAAGCCCAATCCAGTTCCTTCGGTTGCCGCCATCCCAGATTGAGTCTGCTTGAATGGTTTGAATAACTGCTGAAGTTCATCGGGGGCGATGCCAGGTCCAGTATCTTCAACCTCGAACAGTAGAGAGATGTTGTAATATAGCAGTTCTTGAGACTGGCTGCGCACATGTGCAACGTCTTCAGAGGCGTTAGAACCGACGAGACTAACGCGCAATGTTACTCTCCCTGCTGTCGTAAACTTGATGGCATTACCTAATAGGTTGATGAGAATCTGGCGTAGCTTGCCCTCATCTGTTTTGATGCTCTGTGGCAGGTTGGGGCTAAACTCAACGCTGAACTGAAGACCTTTAGATGTGCCTCTAAAATGCAGCATGTCTCTCAGACTATTGAGTAGACTATGAAGGTTGAAGCTGCTTTCATAAAAGGTCAACATCCCCGCCTCAATTTTGGACATTTCCAAAACGTTGTTAATTAGTCCTAGCAGGTGTTCTCCACTGTTGCTAATTGTCTCTAAATACCGCTGATGTTCAGCGGTGAGGGCTTGATCTCGATTCATTAACTGAGTCAGTCCCAGGATGATGCTAAGCGGTGTCCGCAGTTCGTGGCTCATATTCGCCAGAAAATCGCTTTTTGCCCGATTTGCTGCATCCGCAGCTTCTTTGGCGTAGCGTAGTGCCTCTGCTGCCAGTTTGCGGTCAATGCCCACAGCAATTGCACTGGCAACCGACCCCATTTCCTGGAGAGTTCGGTCGGGCAAGGGGTGACGGGCAAAGAGTGCCACCACGCCCAGAAGCCGATTTTGAATGGTCAGGGGATAACCTGCAAAGGCTACCATGCCTTCCCGCCTTGCCCATTCCTGGTCGCTAACACGGGGATCCGTCGTTACCTGATTGGTTAAGTGGGGCTGCCGATGTTGAGCAATCCAGCCAATCTTGAACTGACCAACGGAAATCCGGCTATGGCTGCCATCTAAATGGGTATACATCCCCGCACTAGCTCTCAGGATGAGGATCTGCTCAGACTCGTTGAGCATCCAAATGCGGGCGAAAGCGGCATCCAGATGTTCATGGAGAGCGATCGCGCAGCGGTTCAGCATGTCCTCTAACGATTCGCCTTCAGTCAGTGCGGTGCCAATGTCTGCTCGCAACGCTGCCAACTTCATTTGCTGGAGCTGTTCTGCTTCTGCCTGCTTGCGCTCTGTGATGTCGTGAATCATGCTCAGCAGACAGGGTTCTCCCTGAAGCTCAATCTTTTCAAATGAAGCCATCCCCTCCCGAGTTTCACCTGAGCGAATGCAGATTGGGATATCTAGCTGTATTGATTGTTGCTGCTGCAATGCCTGGAGCAGGTGATCGCGGTCGCCTTGATTTGCCCATATCTGCAAATCACCGGAGGTTTTACCAAGAACCTCCTCACGGCTGTAGCCAAAAAAATTGAGAAAGCTGGTGTTGATATCTAGAAACCGCCCGTCTTTTAAAGTCGAGATGCAACAGGCGATCGGATTAGAGTGAAAGGCTTTGGAAAATTGCTCCTGGCTCTGCTGCAACGCTAACTCTGCTGTGATCCTTTCCCGAATTTCGCTTTCCAGGGCAGCGTTAGCGGTTACCAGTTCTGCAGTCCGCGCTTCAAACTGCTTCTCCAGTTTGCGATTGGCAGCTTCTAGTTGCTCTGGCGTTTGCATTGCCAGAAATTGAGGGAGCAGTTCAACCAGTTGCAAAGCGGTGTAGCACGAAACCAATGCGGTGATCGCTTGCTCTACTCCAGAAACCCAATAAGCCGGATGCCAAAGTGTCCAAATGTCCAGAAGATGCCCAGCGCCGCAAAGGATGATGAACGCCCCGAACATCCTAAACACATTGGAAAAGGGAACGTCTTCTCGCTTCCGCACGAAATAGATGAGCATGGCTGGAATGGAGAAGTAAGCAATAGCAATCAGCGCATCACTGCTAAGATGCAGCCACACCAAAGGAGTCTGCCAGAGATAGCAATGTCCATGGGGAATGTACTGACTCGGTGACAGAAGATTCTTAATCAGCTCCAGCATGGTCGTGTTAGTAGAAATGAATTTAGATCCCTAAAATTAGAATGCCCTTTTCTAATCCAGTTATAGAGTATGTTTAGCGATAAGCATGAATATAGGGGCGAAGGTTTAACAGTCGCGCAGCACACAGCACCCTTGGTATTAGGGGCAAAAACCTAAAAAAACGTTATACCATTTTGCGTAACAGTTACAGAAGTTCCAGCAGATTGGATGGAAGCCGCCACCAGCAGCATTAATCGCCCCCTGCGAGTTACCGCCTACACTGATGCTGCTGGCATTGGAGGCGCAGAAATTAGCCTTGGCCACCTCATCGCAACGGTGTCGGCTGACATTGATGTGACTGTACTTGGCACCTCTGGTTTGGTTGTGGATGCGATCGCTGACCGACGTCCACAGGCAGGGCGGATGGTGCTACCTGCAACAGGTCCTCGTGCAGTAGTAGCACACCTTAAGGCGCTACACCAACTGCGTCCCGACTTAGTCCACATCAACCTTTGCACCCCTTGGGTAAGCACAACCTGCCTAATCGCAGCGCTGTTGCTGCCTAAGGCTCGTGTCGTGCGTGTCGATCAGCTGCCGCTACGCACCACAGATGCGCTGACACTGTGGCGTACTCGCTCGCTATGTCTGCGAGTTGACGCTCATGTTGCTGTTGGTGAGGCGAGCGCTAGGCGAATGGAGGACTTCTATGCCCTAGGTCGCGGCACTGTTCTTTCAGTGCCTAATTGTGTGCCCGATGTTACAGGGTGCCCTGCGCCGCCACCCGTGCGACTTGACGGTCAGCTTGTTGTCGGCAGTGTCGGTCGGCTTGACCGCATGAAGGCTCATGACGTCCTGCTGCGGGCAATGGCGCAGGTTGATGGAGTGCGAGTTGTTATTCTCGGTGAGGGTGAGCAACGCTCAGCGCTGGAGAAGTTGGCGACGGATCTGGGTGTGCGTGATCGGCTCGACCTGCTTGGCTGGGTGGACAACCCCCGTGCCTACCTGCCGAAATTTGACGTCATTGCCCTACCTTCTCGGTCGGAAGGCTTCCCACTGGCAATCGTTGAGGCGATGCTTGCCGCCCGTCCTGTTGTTGCAACCCACGTCGGCAGCATCTCCGAGGCAGTGGCTGATGGCGAAACTGGACTATTAGTTCCCAAGGACGACTGCGACAGTCTTGCCACAGCGTTACGCCGCCTGCGCGATGATCCAGCACTACGCACTCGTCTCGGTCAGCGTGGTCGGGAGGTAGCAGTTGCGCGCTTCACCGTTGAACATATGGCTGCGGACTACGAGCAACTTTGGTACAAAGTGGTATCCACTCCGCGATCGCCCCGACTACTTGTTCCACGCCCCCGCGACTGATGAGGAGAGATTGAGCTTGCTCACCCTTATGACTTGATTTTGTGTCTGGTGAGAAGTACCTCAGCATACAGCAAGACGATCGTTAGGTCCGTAACTGCTTGTGCGATTACATGAGTCGTCCAGTGATAAGTCAACACATTAAAGACGAGCGAAAAAAGCATCGCGGCAATAACTGCCCAATATATGAGTTTCCGAGCGGGTCGTTCGCGAAATTTACTCTGACGGTTGAGAAGGGATTGATGCCAATATCCAAAGGTACTGAGTCCTGCCGAAAGGTACAACAATCCTGCGTTGAGAAGCAGAGTTTTTTTAAGGTATGGAGCCAAGTCAGGTCGCTGAAAAGCAATTGCAGTCAAACAAATTCCTGCTGCTAGATATATTAGTGTAAACACAGTAGAGCGTTTCATCGCTCTTTCCTATTGTGAGAATTGCTTTGAGTAATCGTTGCTATTCATAGTCAAATGACTGTAGTGTCACTATCTTGCCGCTAACACGCGACTCCAGTAGTTCAAGGTTCATTCTGTTCTCCAAATTAAGCAGTACCAGCCTTTCAAATTAACTGTAATCTAAATTTCCAGGCACGTCGACCATATCGCGAGGAAGTTCAATATAAGCTTCTATCTATTTGAAGTTTACTCAGACCAAATGCTTAACCGCTTTCAGATTCTTACAATAATTTGTCAAATTCTTACGGTTTTGCAAGCTTGTTTCGATGTCATTCATCTGTGTCTTTAAAGTGTTGTACTCTGTACTTAAATAGGGTCAAATATACAACAGCACTTATTCCAAACATAATTTGCCCGTGTCATCCATGTACGATGGCAACAAATTTGACGCTCACGGCCTTTGCAGTATTAATTGGATTCCTCTAGCCAAAGCCATTTCACTCAACAGTTTAAATACCCCAACAGGACAAGTCAAAACAGATTCACTCTTTACCATAAGAATCTGACAAATCATTGTAAGAATCTGAAAGAAGTCAAGCATTGGAACTGGGTAGACTTCAGATAGATAAAAACAGGAGGATACTTAGGCAACCAACACTAGACAGAGAGCATCATCTGAGTACTGTTTTTGCCTTTGTCCCCGTCTGGCTACTTTTTCTCCTGCAAGTAATAACTCAGTTCATTCAAGAGGTTATGTGATGAAACGTCTAACTTTTGCTCTTTTACCAGTTCTGCTAGTTGCTGCGACAGCTAGAACTGCCTTTGCCGCTGAAAAAGTGGAAGCAGTTAACAGTAGCAACTCATCGTCAACGTCGTCAGATACAGTCGAACCACAAACGCCTAACGCTGCACTGCTGACGCCAGCAAATCAGAGCGCACCACAAGCTCCCAAGCGATCATTGTTGACGGATTCAAACCCGCCTGCTGAAATCCCATCGCCTAGCCTCTTCGATCTAGATCCTAGTAGTGCAGTGCAACCTGGTGCGCTAGGAGATAGGTAATTCTTCGCCGGTCGCAACCCTTCTCCACCTTGTGATCGGCCTTCTGTTAGCTGCAACAAATTTATTTAGATGAGAGATTGTGATGAAACGTCTAATTCTTGGTGGTCTATCTGCTTTACTCCTAGTTCTTGCGACAGTCCCGGCGGTAAATGCACAAAGGACAGCACTAAATCCTGCAACTTTAAACAGCACATTGAAAAGCCGTTTGACACCTTTCAACCTTGTCTTTCTGGCTTATCAAGGTTATCTCACTGGCCAAGGCATTCCAAGTGCCGGTCAACTTTTGGGTTCCTACCGAGCTGGGCAAGTGAGTGCTGAAGATATAGTCAAGAGTGCGGTGGCAGCGCAAAGATTATCACCGCAGGTGTTAACCGATCGAGAGTATCTCAGCGCCGTCAATGCCCAACTCGAAGGTCTAACAAACGAGCGCTGAGCTAGTCCCCGTATCGCTTACCACGGCTGGTTTTAAGTTTTGAGTTTTGAGTAACAATCTTAACCTGACTGAATTCAGCCGTGGAGGAGTGAACAAAACCTGCTGACACCTCTAAGTGGATGCTGGTATCCAGAAATGAGTAAACATAATTGAGAGGAAAAATGTCAGAACTAGGAATTGACGTCTACGAAGGTGATGGCAACATTGATTGGTCTGCGCTCAAATCTGCCGGGTACACCTTTGCTTTTGTCAAGGCGACCGAGGGCAGCACGGAACAAGACGGACGCTTTGATGCTCACTGGCGTGACCTGAAACAGCATGGAATTGTCAGAGGCGCGTACCACTTTTTCCACTACGGCACCTCGCCAGCAGAACAGTAGGCTCACAACTTCTTGGATGTGCTAGGACGCTTGGAACCGGGCGATCTGCCGCCGGTTTTAGACATTGAAGATGCCGGTCGGCATGGAGCAGATGGCAACGAGATGAAAGCTGCCGCACAGGTTTGGCTAAGGGGGATCTGTGACCATTCATGGTCGTACCCAGGAACGGGTGAATGAAGCGATCACCGCTATCAAGAATATGGGTGCCATCGGTAAGTCGTCCGTGCTGGTGACTGATTTGGGCACAGCAGCAGAGGTAGCTCAGGCGGTGAGTTATTTCTTAACCAC
>CAXUIV010000057.1:0-13074 GCA_964250875.1 uncultured bacterium | reverse complement strand
GAATGTGTGTATTCCAGGGCGAGAGGTTTTGATGCACCGAGTCTTACCCTTTGTTTTTTAATTCACTGACTAACTATTTGCCAATGCATAAGCATAGCCATTTATCTAGGTTGTAGCAAGTACGGTCCCATTCTGCAAATCGCTTAACCCTAACTTTACTAAAGTTTAAAATCTGCCGAATTGTCATGTTGCTTGCTGTAGGTTAACGCAAAATCAAGCAAAGTGATTTTGTTCTGTGCTGAATGGCGTGTCTCCTAGATTTCCACCTTACGTCACTTGACAAGTCTCTGAAATGTTTACTTCGCCATTATAGTGAATCTATAGGCTATATGGATGCAAGAGTCATTGTGCTGCGCGCAGAGATGAGTCTTGCCATAAAGTATCAACAGTAACAAACTGATAGCCTTGTTCCAGCAATTGAGGAACTAAGCCCTGTACTGTGGCGGCAACGTCTTGTCCGCCACAAGCGCCGTCATGCAGCACAATCAATGAGCCGTTGTTCACCTGCTGTAGCACTCGCTGTACGACGACCGAGACTCCAGGCCGAACCCAGTCTTCCGGTACAACACTCCACATGACAGGTCGATAGTGCCACTGGTTGAGTAGATCTAGAGTCCGAGGTGTAAACAAACCATTGGGTGGTCGGACATCCCGGATCATGGCTGGCTCCAGACAACAGGCTCGAGCAATTGCCAATTGAGTTGCTTGCAGGGTTTGCTTAAAGTCAATAGTTGTGAGCAGGGGAAAGGAGCGATGATCGTACCCATGTAAGCCAATCCAGTGCCCCCGATCATAGATGGCTTTCGTGAGTTGAGGTGAACGGTTGACGCAAGCACCTAACAAAAAAAAACTAGCTGGAATCGAGTAGCGATCTAAAACCTCCAGCAGTTGGGGGGTGTAGTCAGGATGAGGACCATCGTCAAACGTCAGGGCGATCGCTTTTGAATTGAGCCTGCCAGTCCAAAGGCAACCAGGAAAGGTGGGTTGAAGAATTTGGTATAGCAGAGGGTAAAGCGGAGCTAGGTGCATTTTCTTTAGTAGTTAGTCACTAGTCATCAGTCATTAGCTAGGACTACTGACTGATGACTAAAAGATGAAACTAAAGTCGTCAATAGTGAACTGGCCATCAAACGCGCAAAAGGTAATGCGGTCAATGTTGGCGGCTCTTAAGCTCAGCGGTGCGTTAGCGGCGAGTTGGGAGTCAGAACCAGCAAGATTATGACCGGGGAGTTCGGCTTGGAGCAATCGGCCTTCATCATTATAAGCAGTGAGGGTAGTCTGCTGGGAGCTGGTGATGAAGCAACTCACTGAGCGCACAGGGCGGAGGAAAGTTGCTTCTAAAAAACCGCCCTTGGGCGCTCCCATTAAAACAGTGGCACCAAAACGGGGGAGGAATGCTGGGTTCGATGGCTGTATAGCCATACAATTCCTGAAAGTTACACCCCAGCGCTGATACTGTCGCTCTACCACTTCAAAACATTTTAAATCTTCTAGGTTTAAACGAATGCGTGTAGGTACAATTACCGGCATAGCAATCACCTCAGCTCCCCGCTCCGGCGAAGCGATCACCTCTTCACGTACATCTATGCCACCAATTATCGGCTCCGTGGCTTTAAACCCTCTGAATTCATTGAATTGAAGACGACCTTGCTTTGCCATGACACCCTGTCTTAACATATCCATGCTCTGAGAAATCTAGATTGCTATTTACACCCGCGCTACATCAAGATCCGGGATGTTTGACTCTGCTATGGCAAATCTAGTCAGTAACTTGCTCTTGTGACCACCAGTGACCGAAGCAACGGCACAAAGATTGTTTGCTCTAACCTCAAAGCTTCTCGTCGCTCCCTTACTACAGCAAGCTTGTGTAACGCTCTTCTCCACCCCCGTTCCCCACTCTCCATCACCACTTGAGCCTTTTCTAGCAAGAAGGGAACGATGCCGCGCTTGACTTACTAAATATCTGCTCTGCACAGCGTAGCATAACAGTCGAAGGGTTTGACCCCTTATACGGAGATGGGGTGATGGGGTGATGGGGGAAAAGAACCGTAGTCTTCTTATTGCACTTCTCTCCTGCCATTTTGTGTGGCAATTCTAATTTGATGTATAAAAAACTGTAGAGACGTCAGGTATGACGTCTCTACAAGAGGAATCCGCTGTTTTGACTTTTAGGGGTCTGACTTACGCTCTAGAAAAAATCTCATCCAGCAATATTTTGCCTCTACTGAAGGACCTTGCTATGCAGCATCATTAATGCGGACATCAATAACGCTAGCGTTGAAGTCGTAATTAAAGCCCTCCAGCTCTAATGTAGTTCCAATTTTGATCTTGCTATTACCCAGCACGGGACCTGTGTCTGTAATTTGGGCGATGCCGCGCAAGGTCAAAAGCATATCTGTAGAAAACTGGTTAGCTCTTGGATCTCGCAATTCCCTGACTGACCCATCAGGCTGGTTAACCAGCACTGTTCGAGGCAGTGTCTTGAGCGACTTGATCTCAATCTCGCCATGAGGTTGGTTGCGGATGATGACGCTGGTTTTGCCGCCTTGCTTCAACCCCTTACTGAATAAAGTTTGAGGGTCACGGACATTTACACCCCGGACAACCAAGTCAACTTCTATTGGTTTACTAGCAACGCCGACTTGGGCAACGGAACCTCCGGTTCCGGGGAAGAAAAAGATGCTCACTACAACCAGCAGAATTACCAGAGCAGCACCTACATCAATAATGCTGACCTTGCCGAATAAGCGACCTTTAGAATCCAAAATCGTCATGATGTCGTAAAAAGTCTTGATACAGGAGATAGGAGTCTTCTTGTGCCAGACTATCATGACTTTTGACTAGTGCAAGAAGGCGGCAGCCAGTAGGCGATAGGCAGTGGGCAGTAGGATAAAATTGGCTGTTGCTTCAGGGTTAACGACGAGACAGCACTCGTGCGGGATCGATCCGCGTTACTGCTTCTTCGAGCGGTAGAGTCCGAACCCAATGTTGAAAAACATTAGCTTGGTAAACGAGACCATTTGTGATATCCAATCCAGTCAAATACCCGCTCTTAGGGTGATAAGCGCCAGTATCGATGTCGAGCCATCCCTGTCCTTGGGCAAGTAGGCCAGGGGCGACTCCCGGTAATGTAAAGGTGATAGTGTGACCAATAATAACCAACTTATCAGGAAAGTAAGGTTCGGGAATGCTGTGGAATTCGTCACGCACCCAGCAAAACTGGTCGGCTGTTTGTTTCTCCAAGGGAATTCTGGGGTCAATACCGGCATGGGCTAACCAAACATCCCCTAGGTCCAGATGAGTTGGTAGCGATCGCATCCAGTCCAAGTCTTCCTGAGGAATAGTAGCTTCTTTGTAGCTGGTTACAGTCGCATATCCGCCGCTATACAGCCAAGCTTGCTCGACTAGATTAGGAACGCGGTTGCTACCGATGACGTCCAACAGCATTTGCTCATGATTGCCTAACAAACAAGGGTAGGAGCTTTGCCTCACAAAACTTACTACCTGTGCACTCTGTGGTCCTCGGTCGATCAGGTCTCCGAGGAAATAAACCTGGTCATCCGAGCCAGGGGCGATCGCCTCCAATAGAGCCATAAGCCCGTCATAATGGCCATGCACATCACCGATAATAATGCGACGGTGGCTTGTTTCGCTCATCCCAGCCCTCTGTAAAAATTGATACTTGTTGTCTCAGCTACATCTAATCCCGCTGCGATTTCGCAACAACACCAAAACTTTAAGCTAGTAGTCGCTCAGTTTAATCAAATCTACACATGGTTACGCCTTGAATCTAATATCTAAAAGCTACCTACGGACCAGCTAAATACTGTTCCGGCTGCTGTAGACAGGCTTTACACCTAGCTGTTCTGTCAGGTAAAGCGGCTGTTGTGTTCCCCGGCAGACTCAATTATACTGAATTTTTTTTAGAGGGGAGTCTGGGCCTGAGTGTGCTTTCCGCAACACCGCATGTGATTAACGTTTTAAAGCGCAGGGCATGGGGCATGGGGCAAAGGGCATGGGGATAAAAGTGTTTTCACCTTTCACCCTTCGCCTTTTCCCTGCCTTTTTGATTGCTAACCGGGAATCCTAGAATTGGAATGAACACTGAGCTAACATGCGATGGACTTCTAATTTCAAGGGCTTACTGAATCTATTTTTTGAACTCGGTTGCCCCCTTTGCCAGCGCCCAACTTCAAAAGAATTTTGTCAATACTGTTATAAACAATTGCAGCGCTGTCAGTTGCCTCAGCCTAGCCAGTGGCGAGGAGAGCTACCAGTATTGGCTTGGGGGGTGTATGGCGGTACGCTTAAACGAGCGATCGCGGCATTAAAATACGAGAACCAGCCCCAGATAGCTCGACCTTTGGGTCACTGGCTGGCTCAAGCCTGGTTAAACTCGCCGCATGCCTATAGTAGCAATAGAATTTCCCCCGTTGTTGTTCCCATCCCGTTACATGCTGACAAACAAAAGCAGCGAGGCTACAATCAGGCAGAGCTGCTGGCTCAGAGTTTTTGCGATACGACTGAATTACACTTCCAGCCTTCTGGTTTAGAGCGGATGCGGGCGACTGAGGCCCAGTTTGACTTGTCGGCGCAGGCACGAGAAAAAAACTTAGCAATGGCTTTTGAGTTAGGGTTAGGCTTTCGTCGTCACCAACCAGCTAGCCCAGTGCTGTTACTAGATGACATTTACACAACTGGGGCAACAGCCCGTTCGGCTGCCCGGACACTGCAACAAAGCGGGATTAGAGTGTTTGGACTAGTGGCAGTTGCCACTGCGTCTAAAAGTGAGTAGTGTCAAAATGAACGAATTCAGGCTATTTTGCTGGGATCCTATTGGTGATGATTAAAGCTTTGATCAGGGGAATGAGCCAAGTTCTGGTCCTTCCTGTCACGTTGCTGGTGTTGGGTGGAGACTTTGCTGTGGCTCAAAGCAAGTTATATAGCCCAATTCCTTTACCTGCCACTGGTGCAGTCTCAGATAAGCTATCAGAGAAAGATATTCCTAATGGACAGGGTGGATTTGCCCGTGATTACGCCGTCAAGCTGAACGCAGGTGATAACGTTGTGATTGATTTAACATCTGACAGCTTTGACACAATCGTCACATTGTTAGGACCTGATGGCTCAGTGATTGGGGAGAATGATGACGGTCCTGACGGCACCACAAATTCTCTGCTGTTCGCTCGCATCACCAAAACAGGAATGTACATTGTTCGCGTTCATGCCTTTGGTGAAACAGGGGTTGGACCGTTCAAGCTGAAGGTGACAAGGCTGCGGCCAGTTTAGAAAAGATGGGGCTAGAGTCCTGTGAGGAGACAGAGCAGCAAAGCCTCTGTCCATTCCACGACTGCCCCGTAAGTATCTCCTGTGTGTCCATCTAGTTGCCGATTGAACCAGGCACCGGCAAGAAAAGCGATCGCGCCTCCGCCAACAGCCATGCCAACTGCCCTCACCGAGCGATCACGATCAAGTAGAATTTGTAACCCGCTTAAGCCCAGCAGCAACAGCAGTCCCGGCAGTAGATCAAGGGAAGAACGAATTGCGGCTTTGTGAACCGCGCCCTTACCGACTGGTTTGAGGTAAGGATATTGAGCGATCGCGAGCTGTTGTCCCCAGCGTCCCCAACCCGAAGCTGCCATCAAAGCCAGCCAGCGGTAGGAATCCAGGTCGGTTAAAGCGGTAGTTTTAAGTAACAGGAGAGCAATTGCTGCCATCACCCCAAACGCACCCGTAGCGCTATCTGCCATAACTTGGAGTCGTCTTTGCGAATCCTGTACGGCTAGCCCATCAGCAGCGTCTATGACCCCATCTAAATGCAGTCCTCCAGTTAAAGCAATCCAGACAGTAACGACCAAGGCACTACGAGTTAATACTGGGATGCCCAGGCAGATCTGCATCCCTGCATCAGTCAACGCCAAAATTCCGCCAATCATTAGTCCTATCACTGGTGCCAGACGGGCGACACCCTGGAAGTCTAATACCCCCTTGTTGGGGAGAGGGATACAGGTATAAAATATAACTGCCGCTACAAAATCGTTCCATTGCTTCATGTACCCGTCCCCATCCTGATGGATTTCTTCGTTGACCATAGAGACATTAAAAACCTTGAACTCAGATTGTGTCGTAGAATGCTATTTTGCGCTAATCGATATAATTGACACTTAACGGTTCGCGTTGCACACTTGAAGAATGATTGTGTAGGGTAGCCATTGCTTACTATACTGACTGCTAAGGAGAGGAGGTCGCCGTAGTAAATCATTAGCTAATTGTGCAGAGCTGTGATTAGTTGACTCCTAGCAGGGATCCGCTCCTACCAGTCACAGGTCTACTTCAACTCGGTTAGCAAAAATTTTTACTCGCTTTTGCTCACTGTTTTCGACTTAAAACAGTGGTGTTGCCAGAATACAAGCGTTGGAGCATAGATCTGAGATGCTCCTACATAGCTCCATTCCATAAGGTCTCACTCCCATTGTTAGCTCTTTTGCCTGCCATAAGCCCCGTTCCCTTTAAAACTGTTTACTATGAGTCAACCTAGCTCCGACATCAGGCTGCCAGCCCCATGCATCATAAACACTGGTACAATCATCAACAAGGTTGATATCCGGCGACTATTGACTGATCTAGGCCGGGTTCACTACATTCACAGCCAAGATGGCAGAGTACAGAGCGAGGGGGAAGGTGATGTCCTGGAGGTGTTTGCTAACCCCAATCGGTCTACCCTTGTTGCTAACCATGCGCTTTATCTTAATATCTATAGTTTTGACTATCTGGAACTGAAACAATCTCCAGAGCAAGAAACATTCTTTGACTTGGTGCAGGATGGTCGCTGTTTGCGGCTGATTCCACTTTCGACTCCTTTGCAAGAGCGAACGACACGAAACTTAAACACCACTGCATTAGAAGCGATGATGGAGCAAGTCCTTTCAGCTCGGTGGGATGCGGAGATTGACGACGATGGCTCTTGCCCATTCTAATTTCCTCACTTCAATTTCTTTGCATAAACCCCAGCGGCTACTTCTGCTGTGAGTACAAAATTTTCCTTCTCAATCTCGACCTGCTGTAGCCAGACTAAAGCGAGGGTAGGTGTATTTTCCACGCCCCACGGCCCCGTTGAAACTCCACGCTTTATGCCGGTAGGAACGTTGGCAAATGTTAAAACGCTGACACCTGCTCAATTAAAAGAGACTGGAGCCCAGATGGTATTGGCCAATACCTATCACCTCCACCTACAGCCCGGTGAAGCAATTGTGGAAGGGGCGGGGGGACTGCACCAGTTTATGGGGTGGCCAGGACCAATCCTAACTGATTCCGGTGGGTTTCAAGTTTTTAGCCTAAGTGAGATGCGGTGGATTACTGAAGATGGTGTGACGTTTCGCTCTCCTCACGACGGTCAAACCATTCACCTGACACCGGAGCGATCTATCCAGATTCAAAATGCGCTCGGTGCAGATGTCATCATGGCGTTTGATGAGTGCCCCCCCTATCCAGCCAGTCGGGAACAAGTTGAGGCGGCTACTATCCGGACATACAACTGGCTTGAGCGCTGTATTGCTGCTCATCAACGAAGTGACCAAGCTCTGTTCGGCATTGTTCAAGGTGGTGTCCACCTAGATCTACGTACAGGTGCTGCTCAAGCATTAACTCAGCTAGACCTACCTGGGTACGCTATTGGTGGCGTCAGTGTCGGAGAACCCTCTGAATTGATTGGTCCGATTGTTAGAGCCACAGCACCACTGCTGCCATTAGACAAACCCCGTTATTTGATGGGTGTAGGCACGTATCGGGAAATGGCACAGGCGATCGCTGCCGGAGTGGATTTGTTCGACTGCGTCATTCCCACTCGGTTGGCAAGACACGGCGCTGCTTTAGTGCAGGGCGATCGCTGGAATTTAAAAAATGCTCGATTTCGGGAAGATTTTACGCCGCTGGATGAGACTTGTCCTTGCTACACTTGTCAGCACTTTTGCCGTGCTTATTTAAGCCATCTAGTACGGTCTCAAGAAATCTTAGGCTATACCTTGCTGAGCATTCACAACGTTACTGAATTAATTCATTTTACTCAAAGAATCCGGGCGGCGATTGTGAAAGACTGCTTTGCGACTGAGTTTGCTTACCTGCTCTAAGACTGCCCAGTCATGTTAAAATTTATGCCAATAATGAAAACCTATCGGAGACAAAAATAAACATGGAAGCTGCTTTGTTGTTGGCAAAATTGCCAGAAGCCTACTCTTTCTTTGACCCCTTGGTAGATGTTCTCCCTCTCATTCCAGTCTTTTTCTTGCTGCTAGCTTTCGTTTGGCAAGCAGCTGTAGGTTTCAGATAAGCTGCCCAACTGTCTTGACTGACACCGCTGTTTAACTGAACTGCTGGGACAGGCACTGGGTCTGTCTTTGATGGCAGCTTGGGAGGGATTTACCAAACTTGTGGCGAAGAACTCTGGCTTTGGGGCAGAGGGCAAAGGGCATAGAAAGGAATAAAGCCAAGCATATTGCGGAAAGTAGACTATTTCTCTACCGATGCCCTTTGCCCTTTGCCCAACATCAACAGACCATTATTTTTACTAATCCTCGTTAGAGGACTTTATGAGTATGGTCGTGTTGTTTGACATTATCTTCTTTTGTAACAACACGTTTAGCATTTAATATCCGCTTGCGCTCAGTGGAGTACTTAAAGTCATCGCGAGTTGTACCTTGAGGAATGTGTGATTGAGCAATCTCCCGACGCTTGTAAGTTCTAGCTGCTGCGATCGCCCGCTGCGCAAACTCATCTCCAAATTGGGCTGACTCTGGGAAAATCGCTAACCTTTGGGGTGTGTCACCGGATAGCACAGATCCCAAGGTCGATGCATACGCCCGTCTATACGATGTGGGAATACCTTTAACGATGGCTTCTAGAGCAGCAGAGGGGATTGGCTCTAGAACTTGGACTTCATGCACTTCTCCCTCCTCTTTGATGAAGCAGGTTGCCAAACCAATCACCAGATAATCATCTACCGATACATCGGCGGCATTGGGGTAGGACATTGCAGTTGCCATAAGATTTCTGCCAATAATTCAGAACGCGGTTGGATAAGCGGGCTGTTTCCCACACTAGGGTATCAATTTCCGGATGGGGCATGCAGCTTACCGAAAGTGTTACAAGATCTCAGATTGTATCAACTTGTCACTGCTGCAACTGAACTTCTCCACTAAGAGATATTTTTGTCATTTCTGGAATTGAGCCAGAGAAGGATGAAGTATGAGGTATGAAGGATTTTAAGTAAGAGACAGAGGATGTAAAAAAATGTGAAGAATCAGCTCAGCAGACACCTTGGTAACTGACACAGAAGCAGACCCGCCGGGGTGAGGAAAGTTATAAGTTGATGTTATTTGTACACCGGAGACACTATAATTGCATGAATAGCCATCCGTTAGCCGCGATCCCAGATTATTTAAGACGCCAGCAACACCAGATTGTTCCATCGAACAGCCGAGAAGCTAAAGTCGATTTAGCTAGCGTTGAGTCAGATGGTAGCCTGCGCCGACAAGCTCAAGCAAAAGCTCAGCAAGGCAATTATGCTGAAGCACTCGCGTTGCTAGGTCAGCTGATCGAGCGCCATCCCCAAGATGCCGTGAACTACAACAACCGAGGGCTGGTTTACTTTCAGGACGGTCAGTTTGAGCAGGCGAGCGCAGACTACAACACAGCAATTCAGCTTAATCCTCAGTTAGCCAGCGCCTACAACAATCGGGCTAACTTCTACGCTGCTCGTAGGCATTTGGTGGCGGCGATCGCTGACTATGATCGAGCAATAGATCTAAATCCCAGCTACGTGAGGGCGTGGATTAACCGAGGGATCACTCTGCGCGATTTGGGCAGGTACGACCAAGCGGTTGAGAACTTCGATATTGCCGAGGTGCTGGGTCAATTGGCAGGTCACATTTACGCCGAACGGGGCCGGACATATCATCTGTGGGGTGACTGGAACTGTGCGATTGCCGACTATCGTCGTGCCCTGGACGAGCTGCCTCAAGACAGCAATTTGAACTCCGCTCTAGTTAATCGCCTACGCTTACAGGTCAAAAACTGGTTAAGCCAGCTAATCGGTTTCTAACAATCTAACTTCATCTAATTCGGTCTTTAGTGCGCGACTTCTCTAAGGTGACGGCACTGCTGGCTCAACCGCTTTGTGTTGATGTAGCCAAATGATTTGACGCTGTGTGGGGTCAACTCGGTGACTCTGCTCTTGCATAATGTTTTTAGCCTGCTGCGGGTCAAAATAACGGTTGAAGTCTGACCGCAGACGGTTAACGTGTCCTTCTAATTGACTCACTTCTGCGTTAATCTCGTGTAGCTTTTGTTGCTGTAGCCACTGATAGGGTAGAAGTTGCCCTATGGCAGCAACTGCTGCTGTTGAGATTAGAACGTTAACAGTTAATTTCGCTGTGGTCTCAAGTGCTATGAGTCGGTGTGGACGCCGGGGGCGAGGGCGGCTCTTTTTTTGCGGGGCGACTCGACGTGATTCTACAGGTCGTGTCTCGTACTTAGACGGTCGAATAGCGTTCATGGTGCTTAAAAGCGGCTCTCCCTAAGCGGACGCCCCACTAGAAGTGCAACTGCTGCACAGCTTGCTCAGATGTCTTGCTGCTGTATTACTGGATTGGACAATAAAATGCAGCGATTGAGCGAAGCGTGTTGCAGCACACGTTCGCAGGCGGTTTAAGAGTGATCCTGGCAGTTGCGCAGTGGGGGTGATCACGATCTACAGAGCTAGACCGAGACCATCCGGACTTGCAGCTTACTGCCGGGACAGGACTTCTATGCTGTCACAGGGAAGCCTATTTGTAAAGTTCCGTTGCTAGCCGCAGGGCCAGAACACCGGGAATGAGCGCAACAACAAGTGCAATATAGATCTGAGTATCTGATAGAGACATGATTTGAAACCTCCTGATTTCAGCAGCTTTTGAACAGATCGTTTCCTACTTTTGACCGAGTTGCATAGCTTCTGGAATAATTTGTTACAACACTAAATAATTTGGTCCCGTCTCCCCATGAGCTACCTTGGCATTGACTTTGGCACCTCCGGCGCGCGAGCTGTAGTCATTGATGGAGAGGCAATCATCTTGGCGGAGGCGCGGTATGACTTTGAGGATTCGTTGTCGCCAGATTGCGCCAGCTGGCAGACGGCTTTGTTTGCCTTAATTGCAGGAATCCCCTCAGAATTACGTCGTGCAGTTAGGGCGATCGCGATTGATGGCACTTCTTCGACAGTGCTGCTATGTGATCAGACTGGTAGACCAGTTGATGCACCGTTGCTGTACAACGATGGGCGGGGGGTAGCTGTAATGGAAACTTTGCAGGCGATCGCCCCTCCGAACCATGTTGTACTAAGCACCACATCCAGTTTGGCTAAACTTCTGTGGTGGCGAGAGAACAAAAAAATCAGTGAGGAAGCAAGCTGCGGTTGTTTTCTGCATCAGGCAGACTGGCTGGCTTTTCTACTGCATGGCTGTCTCGGTGTGAGTGACTATCACAATTGTTTGAAGCTGGGCTATGACGTAGAGCAGTTCTGCTACCCCACATGGCTGGACGAATTAGCAATCACCCAGTTGTTGCCCAGAGTTCTCGCTCCTGGAACTCCAATCGGTGAGGTGACATCAGAAATTGCTAATCGCTTTGGGTTGCGGCACGATTGCCTCGTGTGTGCTGGAACAACTGACAGTATTGCGGCATTTATTGCCAGTGGAGCGCAGTTGCCTGGTGAGGCTGTGACTTCCCTCGGCTCTACTCTAGTACTGAAGCTGTTGAGCCACACACGAGTGGAAGATGCTCGCTACGGAATCTACAGTCACCGTTTGGGGGATCTATGGCTGGCTGGAGGTGCCTCTAATACCGGCGGTGCAGTGCTGCGGCAATTCTTCTCCGACGCCGAGCTAGCAAGCCTCAGCAAATATATTCTCACCGATCAAGAAAGTCCACTGGATTATTACCCATTACCCAAAATGGGCGATCGCTTTCCAATCCATGATCCCCAGTTACCACCAAGACTAGAACCACGCCCAGCAGATCCTGTAGAGTTTCTACATGGCCTGCTAGAGAGCATAGCTCGAATTGAGGCTCGCGGATATCAGCTCCTGCAACATCTTGGTGCCACTCCCCTCACCCATGTTTACACCGCTGGAGGTGGTGCGGCAAATCCTAGCTGGAGTGCAATTCGCGCCCGTCATCTCAAGGTTCCTCTCGTTCCACCCGTCCACGCAGTAGCAGCCTACGGGACAGCGGTTTTGGCGATGCGGGGAGTCGATATCCATTCGTAACCTGTAATTTGTTAGTTTTTACGTATGAGAAAAGCCACTTAACGACAGTCAGGTGCCTTACTTCACCAACGTGAAATACAACCAATGGCAGAGGATTCCAGTTTCTAGCACAGTTAGCTTTCTGGTTATCCCCATCGTTTTGATGGAATTACTCCTGAAAAAGAGAGAAACAGCATGACTGAAGATAACAAAAACGAACGGAGCAAAGACCAGAGTTTGGAACCGTACCGTCAGGAGTCAGGCGAATATTTGACAACTAACTATGGGGTGCGCATCAACGATACCAATAACTCGCTCAAGGTAGGAGAGCGAGGACCAACTTTAGTGGAAGATTTTCACTTCCGCGAAAAGATGGGGCACTTTGATCGCGAACGCATTCCAGAACGAGTGGTTCACGCTCGTGGGTCGGGAGCGCATGGGTACTTCGAGGTTTACAAGCCGCTTACAGAATATACAAAGGCTAAGTTCCTGCAAGACCCCGCCGTCAAGACCCCCGTTTTTGTCCGCTTCTCCACCGTCACCGGGTTTCGGGGTTCAGCGGATACAGTTCGAGACGCGCGCGGGTTTTCGGTAAAGTTCTATACCGAAGAAGGCAATTACGATTTTGTGGGCAATAACATTCCGGTCTTTTTCATTCAGGATGGCATCAAGTTCCCGGACGTCATTCATGCAATCAAGCCGGAACCCCACAATGAAATGCCCCAAGCCGCAGCTGCCCACGATAACTTCTGGGACTTCATCTCGCTGATGCCAGAATCAATGCACATGATCATGT
>CAXUIV010000056.1:11480-13087 GCA_964250875.1 uncultured bacterium | reverse complement strand
GTTTCAGTCCCCTGGTATGTTAAGAAAGTGGCAGACCGCAATCCCCTGGGTTCAACAAAACCGTCCGCGAGCATGGGTCGCCACAACCTCTCGAAGTGCTGAGAACTCGGAAAAATCGCCTGGACTGGAAGTCCGCATGGAGCCAGAAAGAGTGCAGGCTTCGACTCATCTAATCATCTAATTTAACCAGAGGTCAGGGTATGAAGCAACAAGGATCGCAATGGGTGGGAATTGATGTCAGTAAAGGGACATTAGATGTTTACTTGCGTCCGAGTGGGGAGCAGTTTCAAGTTGCCAATCAGGAGTCAGGCATCGCCGAGTTGGTGAAACGACTGCAAGCGGTTGATCTGCGACAGGTGATAGTGGAAGCGACGGGCGGAATGGAACTCGACGTCGCGCAAGCCCTCCAGGATGCAGAGATAGCGGTATCAATTGTCAATCCTCGGCAAGCACGAGACTTTGCCAAAGCCAGCGGCAAACTCGCCAAAACGGCTCGAATTGATGCGGCAGTCTTAGCTCACTTTGGGGAAGCGATGCAACCACCGATAACGGTGCTAGCAACTGAGCAAGACCGAGCTCTGCAAGAGGCGGTGACTCGTCGCCAGCAACTGGTGGAGATGCTCAGTGCTGAGAAAAATCGGCGTGCGAGTCTGCGGGCCAAGATGCGTCAGAATGTCGAGCATCACCTTGAATGGCTGGAAGCGGAGATTCAAAAACTCGATGCGGAAATCGAGCGACTCTCTCAAGCTCAGGCCCAATGGCAAGCCAATATCACCCTGCTCAAAACTGTGCCAGGAGTTGGTCCGGTGATTGCCACGACCTTGGTCGCGTCCCTGCCTGAACTCGGTCAAGTGAGTGATAAACGCATCAGTGCCTTAGTGGGCGTTGCGCCTTTCAACCGCGATAGTGGCAAGTTTCGAGGCAGCCGGTCGATTTGGGGTGGGCGTGCCCATGTCCGAGCCGTACTCTACATGGGCACGCTCACGGCTGTGCGCTGGAATCCCACGCTCAAAGCCTTTTACGAACGCCTACTCGCTCAGGGGAAAGCCAAGAAAGTGGCCCTGATTGCTTGTCTGCACAAGTTGCTCCGCATTCTCAACGCCATCATTCGCGCTCGCAAATCTTGGCAAGCTTCTGCCTGAACCGGGGTTGGCAAGCATCCTTCTTAGTTCCGCTGATTTAAGCTCGAACGAGTTGAGCGCCACTGCAACTTTCCATGCCCTAACTGCATAGTCTTGGGGCTGAGCATGACTCAATCCAGGATGGATGAGTCAACTTTTTGCCATGCTTTGAATTTCTTTTCCTTATTCCTTTCTCCGGTTCCTCAAATTTCCATTCAACTCTTGACATTCAACATAATCGCTTGCGGGGAAGAGGTGATGCAACAAGTCCAAAGGATAAAGAGATGCCTGAACAAATGGAAATTACTGTTTCAGTCCCCTTGCGGGGAAGAGGTGATGCAACACTGTTCGATTGTCCAAAACTACCCTATCTGGTTGTTTCAGTCCCCTTGCGGGGAAGAGGTGATGCAACATTCACAAATGTGATGACATGTCAGAAAAAAGAGAGTAGCAGAATCAGTCCCATTGCGGGGAAGAGGTGATGCA
>CAXUIV010000056.1:0-11470 GCA_964250875.1 uncultured bacterium | reverse complement strand
GTATATACTTGGAGATGGACATGGACGCATACGTTAAGTTTCAGTCCCCTTGCGGGGAAGAGGTAATGCAACAGCATCCCCCAGCATCAAGACTGGGTAAGGTCTGCTGGACAAAAATCGACGCAGGTCATTTTTAGCCCTGCGGATGCCTTGAAACTGACGGATTCAGATTGTGTAGAAGTCTGAAACTCTTTCTACACGGGACATCGACGCAGGTCAACGAAGTTATGCGGTTTTCAAGGATCGGGGAGGGTATGTCGATGGGATGATACAAAATGACCAGCCCAACGTCAATTTAATCTGTCTGAGCCAGTCATGTCAAGGAAACTAACCTTGGGTGGGGAGGCATCCCTGGCGAAATCGACGAGGCAACCAAAAATTACGCACCGTGTAACCTTGCCGCCCATCCCAAAATTTGAATCAGAGTACTGCCATCTGCCTGTAGAGGTTGCAGGTGCAGTTTACAGATCTGCTCGATCGTTTGGTAGTACTTGACAGTTTTGCCGCTGCGAATTTCGCCATGTTGAGCAAGGGTAGTGAGATAAGTAAACAGTAGCTCGTTCGTGACTGTTTCTTTCCTGTTTCGGAGCCAGCAAAGATACGCCACAACTTTTTTGAGCTCGTTCTTATCAGTGCCAGTGCTTGATAGCTGCTGGGCGATCGCCTTGGCCGCCTGCCAATATTCGGGGTTCATCTCTGTTGTCATAAAGTTGCTGGGCGCTGCAAAATACTGTGGAGTCTACTTAACTGCTTTGCATGAATTAGGTTTGCGTGTGCTGCTTGAATAGCTTCTTTTAAAAGGTCTTTAGGAATAGATTTTTTAGAGGGTTTGTCGTTTTTAGAGGGTTTATATTCTAGGTAGCGAGCTTCTTTAAGAGTGTCTCCTTTAATGATCGCATGGTTGGCCAGTCGGACGACGACACTTCCTAGGCCCTTTCCCTTTCCGGCACCTAACTTGAGAGCAAAGGGATACTTGGAGTCCAGCCCTAAGGCAATTAATAAAGCACCCAACTGGGCAGAGGTGAGATTGGAGAAGTGGAGGGTGGTTGAAAAGACAGTGCCTGTTGGGGCTTGCTGGATGGGGCTAGGAGTCTGGTCTGATGGTGGCTGGCCGACAGGATTGACAGATATTGAGTTTTGATGGCGGTAGAACTTCCGACCGTTTCCAGACCTGGGCTGAAACGCGGGGGTCAGGTAGCCAACTTCTAGCGGGCGATCGCCCACGGCATCAGCGATCGAAATCGATCCTTGAAATCCCATTGCACCAAACACTAACTCTGCGGGAGAGACTGAAGCGCCTCGTTTGCCGGATAGTGGTGCCCTCTCCGGTAGATCAACTGCTCCTTTTACTCCCAATCTACTGTTAGTAATGGTCTCGTAAACAGCGCGAATACAACCCTTAAGAGATGTGCCCTGAAGGATCGGTTTACCATTTGAGTTTTGTCCCATCACCCGGATCAGAGGTACAGATACTCCCACATCGCTTCCCCGTGCCGTGATGCCCGCAGAGATTGAGATTGGAGTAAGGGCGGTAAGTTCCAGCAGCAAGGAGCCATGATAGCGATCAGAACTGAGGCGATCATGACCTGTCAATGGCTCGTGGGAGGGGGATTCTGATGGAACCTCAACAAAATCAAAACGATCAGCGTTCATAGTTTTTACTCTCCCTCAGAGGGTTCTGGCAATTTGGCTGCACGAACAGTAAGGGCAACAAAGTGAACAATGCCCGTCTCAGCGTCGCGGAAATAGCGTTGCTGAATCGTTTTTTCCAGTTTGGATGGATAGTAAAACAGATTAGGATACTGGGGTGTTTTGCGCGCATGCAGCAGAGCATCATGGTCCTCGGTTTCCCACTGCCGCTCGATTTTAGTGAAATCTTTCGTGTTAGTAGGTGCCTGTTGACCCAGCCAGAGAAGCCCATAGCCTTGTCGTCGCTTTTTCCAGCGCAGTTCAAATCTGGCGTTAAACAGTTGCCCTTCAGGGCTGAGTTGGTCGGGCAGTTCGGTAATGATCCCGCTGACTCTGTGAAGCGACCTCAAAAAGAAGAAATCTCCTGGTTTGCGGTACTGCTCGATCAGTTGACGCAAGCTGTTATTGTCCTCGGCGGAAATATCCGCATATCCAACGTAGCTCATCTCGTTGCTCCTCCGGGCTGCACGACTTCACTCCAGCTGCGAACTGCTTTAATAAACAAGTCCTCTACCTCCACCTGTCCTTTACACTCTATCTGGACGCCAAATCCTAGATAGGCAGATTCAGCAGGTATCGGGATGGACTGCCTATCTGGATAGGGAAACTGGTACACATTCTTACCTTTTACTGTGTCTGAATTGCCCAAAAATTCTCCTGCACCCAATAAGTTTTCCTTCCCAAAAACTGTTCCGGGCCTTCCTAGGGCGTGAATTTCTTTACCTTGCAATTTGCAACTGGGATATTGCACGATCGCAGAATGATACTCGACACCGACATTTCCCAACCCCCGCGATTTACCAAAGCCAATGGCAAACCACCCCTCATTCAAGTCGCGTAGGACAAGTCCGATCAATCCTAACTGTGCCAGTGAGAAGTTTCTAAGATGAATGCGGGTTGCAAACTTGCCGCTAGTGCAGACCTGATAGTTGAATAAGGCTGAGCTTGTCGCTGAACCCAAAACTCGATCAATCGCCACCCCATTACGTTCTTCAATCACCGTAGCACTGGTGGAATAAGCATCTTCAATACGAATTCGGCTGGCAAGAGAAGTATTGCCAAACATTTGTTCTGTGAAACTGGAAGCTCGGTAAACCTCAACGCCACCAGACTTTTTTTCAAGGTGTTGATTGTCTCGCGCTGTCGAATCATTCGCCCAGATACAATCTGGATTAGGGCGATCGCTTCCCACCGTTCTCACAATCCGTTCTGCATGGGCACGAATCGCTCCTTTTAAAGAACTACCAGGAAGATAAATTGTCTTCTCGCCCTCATGATACGTTTCGACAAACTCCATATCAGCTTTAGTCGGGTCTGCCCCCTGTCGTCCTGACTTAATCAGCATAGGTCCTTGAGGAATCAGGCTGAGGTGGATGGTGCATTGATTGACCAATTGTTTATGCATGGCGATCGCCTCTATAGATCGAAATATCAAACCGAACCTGGAACGCTGCTGCGAAGTTTCTCAATCAAGGCATCAACCCAGGCAGCATGTATAGTTTTGTTACCAGTCATATCTGCACCAGGCAAGGTTTGAGTTGTGCTGGTGGCAATTTGCTGCATATAGCTCAACACCCTCTCCGGATCGGTCTCTTGGGAATCTGGTCGCCGCATATCGTTCCACAGCATTTTTTCGAGATGCAGCTTTACTACGCCTAGGCCGCGCGATCGCCCTCCACCAAGGGAAATTTGTTGCGTCTCAAACTGATTTATCCCTAACATCAGCAGTCCTAGTTCCCAGTTCTCAGCATTCTCCAGCACAGCATAGAAGCGGAAAGGAGTTTCAGCAGGTACGACTTGAAATTCATAGAGTTTGCCACCAACGGCAGTCTCAGTATCGCGGTCAATGGCGACACCATTCCGTTCTTGGTATTGCCCGAACCAAAAGTTAGGTAGCACTGTAAGGTCAGAAATTTGAAGTTTGCCAGCTAGCCAGGGAGTGCCAAAAACTTGAGATACCAGATCGGTGCAGTCCAATTGCAGAAGTGCATTCGTTAGTTGCTCATCATTACTTTTACAATCTTCCTTGATTTGCCTCATCCGAGTGTTCATGTCAACATCGGTCAATGAAGCCGGATCTTTAGCTAGGTCGGGATGAACGGCCCTGACAAGACTTTCCAGACGCGATCGCAATGCTCCTTTGAAGCTGGCCCCTGGAATCAGCGGACGGCTTAGCACATCTTTGATCACGGGTAGATCGACACTGAGAGGATCGGTCGAGCGGCCAGCGCTGATGCGGAGGGCAGTCACAGTGGTTAAGGTGCCTGTAATTTCCAAGCGATTTCTAAAGGTTTCAAACATGATGCTCCTACCGCACGCCTTCTTTACGTTCTACATGGTCATGAGTGCCGTAATATCGCAATTCCAAGCCATCCTGTACTTTGCGGCAGCTAATTCGGAAACTGAGATTGACCCGAAAGTGGTCAATACCGTTTGAGTTTTTATAGGGACTATAATTGAACGATTGCAGCGAGCCAGTAGCACCGCCCGATTCCAGAAGCGATCGCGCTACCATGGCGAGATCTTGCTGTAGCTCAACACGTTGCTTGGGAGTTGTGATTCGGTTATAGTCAGCGCGAAACGTGTCGGCGTAAATCAGCCTTGGAAATGGCAGCAGCTCGCGAGACAACAATTCTGCTTTGGCTTCATCCCAGGTGAGTTTGCCCCAGGCCGAAAGGACTTTTTTACCTTGATACTCTCCAAGCATTGCTTCTGGAATGCCCTTGGTTTCATCAGTCATTCCTGCTGCTGCATCCATCAACGCCAATGGCACCGCATAGGGTGCCAGCAGTTGCGTATCTACTTGGATCGGCAGTCGGGGAATTACAATCAACTCCGAGTTCTGTCCTTCAAAAATGTAGAGAATGGCGTCAGCATAGAACATCCCTATTGTGTTCATATAGCCCTGCAAGCTTTTGAAGCTCCCAACCAGGTTGAAGTATATCTTGTGAGTGTCGCGAAGCGGTTTGACGTTTTTTTGTAACCAGACGATCAGGTCATCAATACCTTCCGCAAACGCTTGAGTCGTTGCTGTAGATAAACCGGAGGGAGTATAGATATGGGCTTGTAACCCTTGCGATCGCAGAAATTCTCCTACCGCCTCTGCGGTCGCCTGTCCCTGAAGCGTATCTGTGGTAATCAAAAAATGTGAGTCTTGTCGTCCCTGGCTTAAGTCTCCGCCGTACAGTCCATAGATACCGTTAAGTTCAGCACTAGAACGACGAATTTTTGCAATTTCTGCTCTAGCTAGCGACTCACGGGCGCGTTCTTTAAGCGTGTTGATCGTTGCTTTCACTTTGTCTGGAGTTTCTTCTTTGCAGTTTGCACAATCTCGCAGCTGTTCATTCCAACTCCGTTCTTCCTCGTTCTTCAGATTAATCTGCTTGGTCAACAAGCTAGTTCCTACGGTTGAAACAACAACATTTGGCATAATTATTTTTCCTTTTATCGACGTTTTGGGTTTGGTTTTTGAGAGCGATTATCTCCCGAAGGGCGATCTGGGCGAGCCATTGGATCGGAGTCAGTTTTTTTCTCAGCTTCAAATTTGGGAGTGCTGCTGTTCGGCGGTTTGCCTAAGGCAGTGTGTTCTCTAACCAGATAGCCTAGATAAAACTGCGCTAGTTTGAGGTGCAGATCGATAATTTCCCGCGATCTAATTTCCGGTGTCAGGTATTGTCTAAGACGGTCGCCATCCGGCAGGCCGTTTGTGATAGAATCAAGAATAGTCTTCGAGTCTTCCTCTAATTCGTCTAAAGCATCAATTAAAGCTTTACCAAATTTTTTCCCCTCATGAAGTTTTTGCAGAATTCTACTAACGTCTTCTGAACGAGCTGTTTGATAGTTGATGAAATTTTTGATGATTTCCAAAGAGGCTGTACGGTCTGTAGCTGCCACCAGTAAATTCCTTAAAGGAGAGCGTTGACCACCTCCACCTATCTGATGTAGTTTCGCCAACTCCTGCATCCTTTGTAGAATGTCATCCAACCGATAGCGAGTTTCTCGCTCAATTAGGAGGGTAAGCTGTTCTTTAACGAGTGGTTCTGTTGCTTTGATATCAATTTGACTCATACGGCTTGCTCTCGAAAAACGGTGTGAAATTCATCGCAAATGCGGACCTGACCAAACCCTTCAGAAGTGCGATCGCCAATGCCCCAGATCTCCAGAGTTGCTAGTCGTTTTATCCAGCGATCGTCCTGCCAAAAGTCGGCGTCGGCGGCGCTAAACAAAAACACCGCACCACGATTAGTGATCAGTTCCATTTCCTTCATCAATCCCCAAGCAGCATTCCACCCGGAACGGTAGCCATAGGTGGCGTAGGCAGCATGGAGTTGCATGTCGCCAGCGGCACTGTCTTCAGCAACACCATAACCTCTTACTAGCATCTCAGGGGAAACCACCATCGTGCGCTGCCAGCGGTCACAAAGGATGGCATCAGATTGGAGGTCCAGGGTAAAGAAGGTGCGATCGCTGGGGAATTGCTCGTCTTTGATCACAGACCATAGCGATCGGCGCTCCTTTAAGGCTTGGTTGAATTTCTGAATTCGCTCCTTTAGAGTACTTTCTGGAGATTTAACTTCCGCCTTGATCTGCACGCGGCCCAACCCTCGCGATACTCCGCTACCAATGCGAAATGTTTCTGAGTTTCGGTTGATAAAATCCTTCAGTGACGTTGCCACTGGATCTTTAACCCAGATAGAGCTGCGGTAGGCAAAATATTCCCACTTCTGGTATTTAGCTTTTGTATCGCGGAGGAATGACTCATTTAAAACCTCAATGCTGTAAAGCATCTCATCCTGGGCGGTGGCGCGGCGACGGTTGATGCCCACACGGGTGAGAAAGCGGGTTGTCGTGCTATGACTGCGGTAGCGGTGCTGGCAGTCAGGATCGGTCGCGTAGCTATAGAATCCGCCAAAGGGTTCCACTCGCCCATAGTCTTTAGGACAACTGGGGTCATAGGGATGTTCGCATAGCTCGGCACAATAGCGGTCAATCAGGGTATCGAACACACCCCCTTTTTTGTCATCACCGTTGACTTTAAACCCAGAAGTGTCTTTTGAACTGACAGCGGTTGCAGGCAATACGCGAATCGGTTCTGTTACAAATGCTACTTCATGGGAATTCAACCGGGCGATCGCTGGGTAGGCACTCTGAAACACCGCCGCATCATCCAAGAACAGAGTTTGAAAATCACCTCCATCCTGCGATAGGTCGGTATCTCGACGGTTGGCAACTCGTAGAATTTGACCAGCGATCGTCCCTCGGATGACGCTGCCAGGAATGTATGTTTCGGTCTCGCTGACCGAACTGCCCGATTTTTGTCGCCCGACTGCTAGGGGGGCCTGGGCAGTAATAATAATTTCAATACAGTTCATATGGCTTGAGATTGGGTAGGGGGGATTAAACTCGACCAGTCGAGCAATTCCTGGTTATTCAGACTAGGGCGTTGCCGCCAGTGGAGCCAGCCTAGCCCGCTCGATTTGCTGCCGCCCAATGCTTGAATGTGAGCAATTGCCACCAACAGCAGCGGTTCTGCATGAGGCGGACACTGATGGAGCAGATGAATTTTGCCCTCAAATGGTAAACCAGCTCCCGCAGGGGAGGTTTCTAGGTAATATAGCTTTTGGTCTTCAGCTGTTCTACGGGAGCGGTTGATCGATACGCCGGGACGAATCACCTCCGGCAACTCATCTTGGCTGTAAGGACAGATCAGGTCATCGACAAGCAGGTTAGACGGCAGTATGGGATCGCCAAAAATCTGCGACACCCAGCAGTGATAACCGGGATAGCCAGGGACAATATAAGGCTTTCGAAACGCCTCTGGGACTTCAATCGCCTCTACGTAAAGCTTTTCCGCCAGGGGTGAGTCGGGTATCCACCACCCCAAACCGCGAGCCAGCTTTTCGCATTCGTGGCGCAGTCGTCCCTTAAGTTGAGAACCGGGAATCAGCAGCTGGCCCTGAGCATTGCGAATGATGGATTTGTCACTGAGTGAGCCTGTTGACCCCCCTGCACCCACACAAAGTGCAGTATCGACTACGGCTTCCAGTTTCCAGCTCAAGCGAATTGGGCTATTTAGTTGACTAAGGGTAATCATAACGAAGAAGTTATTGAGTGAACGGGTTTCCTGGGTGGAGCAGGCGATCGCCCAATCCTTCGAGCTGAGACGGGGGCTGGGTCGGGAACGAAGGCATATAGATCAACTAGTTCTCGCCAGATTGTTTCATAGGTGCGATCGCCCGCACACCTCCAGGGAGCAAGGTTGCCTTCATTACTCTGCGCCCAACACCAGGCATCTCTAAAGGAAGTGTCTAGCACATTACCCCGTTCCTTCAGGCGGGCACGGAAGTAGCTGTAGTTGAGCATGGCTGTCTTTTTCCCCTGCTCTAGCAAGCTACGGATCTGGTAGATTTGCGAAGGCGGAAATTTAGACTCGCGGAGTGCTTTGACGGTCTGTAGCAATCCCCCAATTTCATGTAGTGTGTAGGGTGCGCCATAGAGTTTAAGGGTAGGATGTTTGGGGCGATCGCGGGTCAAACCCTGTGCCCGAAACTCGTCAATGTTAGACGAGATTGCAGTTACCGATTTCAGCGTGAGGAAATCGATGGTTCCTCCCAAGTAGCCGTGTTTTTTAAGCGCTTTTGCCTTACGTTTGGCTGATTTAAGCAACTGGCTAACAAGGCGTTCGGCGTAGTAAATGGGGGTATTTTCAGCTGTGATTAAGACTCCAGCAGACATACTGAGCTGGCACTGTATTTCCTTACCCATCGTCTTTCCAGAGCGGTAGCGATGCACCTGATCGGGATCGTAAGATTGTGTCTTTCGATAAGCAGGACTTTGGCACAGTACCTGCTCAAATTCTTCGCCAATGGTTTTTGCAATCTCTAATGCCTGATCGGCTGGCACGATCAGCAACACATCATCGCCGCCAATGGTAAGAATCTCAAAGGGATGAATCCACACTGGAGCTTCTTTGTTTTCTCGACTGGAGCGGGTATCGGGGAAGTATCGAAATGGCTGGAGATGCCGCTCAATCGCTCGATACACGGCATATTCTGTTGCTTTGAAAACTTCATCACTAAAGCTTTGGTACTGTTGAGGCGTTTTAATAGACTTTTGGATATACCCCCCCACGTTGTTGCCATCTGCATAGATGTAAGCAACGAACCCTTCAGGTTTGCTGGCGGCAGCAACCTCTGGGAGCGATCGCGCTTCTTTCACGTCTCCTAGAGAAACCCCCTTCGGCAAATCTTGTCCGTATTGGCAATCAGACATTTGGGGCAGTGCATCTAAGAACTTTTGGACCCAGCTTTTAATCTCGCCCTGTTGCCAGTCCCCACTAGCTCGTTCCCACCAGTCCTGTTTGCCATCTCGTTTCGCTCTCTGACCCATAATGTATTTACGAGCCGAGGCTTCTGAGAATTTTGGATTTCCGGGTAATTTGTCAACATGAACGGTACCGGAGCGGTGTTGGCCTTCATCCCGACTGAGGTAAGCGTGAGTCTCAAACATCGGTGGGTAAGCACGGGTCTGGCTTCGTCCCGCCAAGGCATTGCCGCTGCGCCGTTGGTTGAAGCGAATGGCGAGGTGGGTAACGAGTTCGCTAAAGCTTTTGCGATCGCTGAATCGGCGGATGCGATCGACTTCAGTTAAGGGAGGGGCATCTGGGCTGGCACTGGGTTGGTCAAAATAGGCTTTGAAGATGGGGTGTTCTGGGTTGTTCAGATAGTCCTGCAACCAAGGAGTGCGGAGTTGACCAAAGCGTAGTTCCAGTAGTTTGAAGGTGTCGCCTACTGCTGCTGAATTTGCCGTCAGCGTTTCGCGGGTGTAGCACTGCTCGATTGCATCCGCCAATTGATGCACGTAAGCTGCCGGACAAAAGGCGAGAATATTACCCCCAGTTGAGTAAATGATCAGTTGAGGAATGAGGGCTTCTGCTAGCCTGGGGAAAGCCTGTTTAAACCAAGGACGCACGGTTGAAGAACTGCTGGAATCAAATAAACCAGGTAGGTCATTCAGATTAATTCGATCCAGTAGGGCAGATGCACCGCGTATATCTTGCAGGTTTGACGATTCAAACACATACTGTTTGATTTTGGTCGCGCCGCCTAACACTAAGCCGATGGAGATTTTTTCGCTGTACAGGTCGGGGTATCGCTCTTTTATTTCATCTAAGGTGCGAGGATATGTCTCCAGATTATTCTCATCAATCTTTTGAAGCGATTCCACCTGTCGCAGAACGGCTTGCGCTGCCTCTGCAAATTGCTCCCCCGTTGGGGGGTTGGGGAGATTGATCCTGGCACTTCCATCCCAAAATGCTTCTGTCTGACTTTTGAGTGCATCCCGAAACGCCTGAAGCTCCGAACGGGATTCTAACTGATCGCCCCAAGCGAGGCACCAGGCGATCGCAGTCAACATCTTAGTATGTGAATCGGTTTTCATTGGAAACATTGTGGGTATATATTCTTACTGTTGTTTAAGAACTGTTTATAAGAAGAGGGAAAGGAAAAAGGTGAGTACATATTTAATTTCTTCCCTTCGCCCTTCGCCCTTCGCCTTGCCCCCTTCCCCCTGCCTTTTCATTCATCCAACCGGCTTGATTTTGTAGGACACCTGAATTTCTACCAGGCCGGGTGTTTGGGTTTGAGTTAGGTACTCTAGATGACGGGTGGGAGAGGCACAGGCAAAAACTGCCCCTACTCCCATGGGTTTGGTGCCCCCTGTAAAATCGACTAGAATATCGGATTCTTCCAAACCTTTGGAAAGGGCATCAGCGAAAATTGCGTCAATTAAGTGTAGGCTAACGTTGGGATCGTCGGCATCGCGATCGCTGATGGTCAAGGTCAATCCCGGTTGGTTGGAGTTGTGGAGTTCGTAGCTGCCGTAGTAGAGATTCAGTTGGTTTTCGTCGATGGTTTCCAACAGCCGACGCTTCATTTCTCTGGCATAGCTTAGCGAAGAGTCGGTGCAGATAACCCAGCAGTGTTGCAGATGAGGTGCTTGTCCCTGGTTCCAGTGATGCCGAATTGCTGCCTCCGCCGGAGAATCGTGTCTGGCACTCATGATCACTATCAGCCCAGGTGCTGTGCGATTGAGATCGACTACAGATGCGCGGTCAGGAATTTCAGTACCGATGATTCGCCATTTGGTCAGCACGGTCCGCAGGCGTTGTGCTAGATCAGTGCCGTAGATCGAAAACAACACAACGAGGACTAAGCTTGCCAACACGTAGCCCTGTAACTGGTTTTTGCTGGCGATACCCAGTTGGGTCTGAAGCCAGTCGCTAAAGCTGCCCCAAAATAGTGTCGATACACCACCTGAGATCAGGTTAAACAGCAGCGTGCTGACTAAAAATGTGGCCAAAAAGTTTTTGGTGGGGTCTGTGACGGCTTCAAGGATGGGATTATGTTTACTAGGCATAACAGCTAGAGAGGATAGGAAAAACAAGTTTTATGTATCGAAAGTTACATTATGTTAGGGATATACGGCTAGTGTTGTTACTTGGTGTCTTAAGAGACAATGGTAATCCATCAGAGTTCTCGTAGAGGTATTTACAGTCTATAGGGGAGCTGGAAGCCGCGACTTCCAGAGAGACGTTGCATGAACGTCTCTACAAGTGCGAACCCGTCAAACAAATGACGGACTACTAGGGCAAGGTGCTTAAAATGGAGTCAGGTGGTTCAACATAAGCTACTTTACCCTCCTACTCCAATGCCAAGCGTCTTTATTAACCCCAAAACGGACTTTGCCTTCAAAAAGATCTTTGGCTCTAAACACAGCAAAG
>CAXUIV010000055.1:0-13147 GCA_964250875.1 uncultured bacterium | reverse complement strand
TCGGCGATCGCATCGACTCGGTCAGCAATACCGAGTTTTTCCATCACCATTCGAGCGTTTTTGCTGCCTGAGCCAATAGAGATTTTGATCCCAGCTTGTCGTAGTTCCTCCAGCAACGTGAGTGCCCCTGGCAACAACTCCGCTGCTGTGATGTCTTGGATGGACTCCACGTAGTAGCGGTTCTTGCGGTCCATCATCTCCTGGAGTTTTTCCTCCGGGTAATGCCGATCTCCGACAATTAGCAGCAGAGACTCCCGTCGAGACACACCCCGCAACGCCTCATTAGCCTGCCGATCAAACGGCAGCCCCTCTTCATCCGCAAGCCTCTGCCAAGATCGGTAGTGGTATTCTGCCGTGTCTGTGAGGACACCGTCTAGATCGAAGATGAATCCCTGAATTTGAGCTGAGGGAGCGGGGGGAACTGAGGAGGCTGAGGAGGCTGAGGAGGCTGAGGGAGTAGAAGAAGTGGAACTGTGGGAGATTGGGGAAGGGGGAGAACTTAGATCTACATTCTCCTCAGCTCCCCCAGCTCCCCCTAACATCTGCACCGGGCGCAAATCGAACTCGTGCCACTTGCCGCGCCAGTGCAGCTTGAACTTTAAGCGCGTCCAGCCTGGAGGGAGGTGGGGGTTGGCTACGGGTTCATTTTCTGCTAGCTGGATGCCACCAAACCCCAAGACTACAGCTTGCCAAATGCCACCAGCCGAAGCCCCATGAATTCCGTCATTCGCATTACCTCGGACATCTTCTAGATCTACCAGTGCTGCTTGCATAAATCGCGTGTAAGCCTCTGTTGATTTGCCCAAGTCTGATGCTAAAATCGCGTGGATTGCTGGACCGAGGGATGAACCATACGTGATATCGGTGCGCGGTGCATAGTAGTCCCAGTTTTTCTGCAACACTTCTGGGGTGTAGGGAAAATCTCGTGATTCCCGCATCAGATAGAGGAGCATCAATGCATCTGGCTGCTTCAGAACCTGACGCTTAAAAGCTCCATCAATGCCCAAAATAGCTTGGATTGAGCGAGTGCGTGGCTCAAATTCATCCAAGTTGATGTCTTCCAATTTGAAGAATCCCTCAAATTGCTCAATCAGTCCGGTTGAAGAATCGTAGGGAATCCACACATTTGTAGCAATATCCTGCCAGCGCGATCGCCGTTCCGAGGTCAAGTGGAGTTTCTGTTTCAGTTCGGCGGCTTGTTCAGGAAACTTACTACCCAACCAGTCATAGATAAAAATTGCCTTTTCCAGATGCCATTGAATCATCCTGTTAGTGAAGGCATTGTTATCCACCCGCTCGTGGTATTCATCTGCGCCAACGACCTCGCGAATTTCGTAGCGTTCGTGCTTGGTGTTCCACTCGACGCGACTCATCCAGAAGACAGCAGTATCCAGAACGATCTCAGCACCGCAGTCTCGCATCCACTCGTCGTCGCCAGTTGCTTGCCAGTAGTACCAGACGGCGTAGGCAATGTCAGCGCTGATGTGAATTTCGAGGTCACGGCACCAAATCCGGATTTCTTCACCATACGGCTGATTCGGAAGTGCCCAACGGGGCGTCACCTCATCACCAGTGTCAGCACTTTCCCAGGCAAACATTGCCCCCTTATACCCGTAATAAGCCGCCTTGTGTCGTGCCCCATTCAGCGTGCGGTAGCGGTAAGTTACTAAGTTGCGAGCGATTTCTGGCTGAGTGAACGTGAAAAAGGGGAGGATAAAAATCTCAGTATCCCAGAAGACATGACCGCGATAGCCAAATCCCGATAGCGTTTTAGCAGGAATACTGACCCTGTCATCATTTCGGGGCGCAGCGATCAGCAGCTGAAACAGATTGTAGCGGACGGCAAGTTGAGCTTTAGTATCCCCTTCAATCAGAATGTCACTTTGGTGCCAGACCTCGTTCCATGCCTGCTCATGATCCGCAAGCAGCACCGAGTAAGAGGGCAACTGAGCCAGTTTTGCTTGGGCTGCTGGAACTGGCGTCTCCGTCTCACGCGAGGTAAAAACTGTGACCACCTTTTCTACCGTCACGGTCTGTCCTGACGCACCCAAAAATGTCGCATTTAAAGTAGGATAGCCTGGAGCATTTGTCACTTGCAGCTTGGCTTCAGTTCCCGATATTGTCATTCCAGAAGCCATGCTGAGTTCAATGCGGGAGTTGCGAGTGCGAACTTGCAGCCAAATCCCGTGGTTCGTTTTGCCTTGGTCTAACGATTCCCAATGGTTGAAGCCCTGATTCTCTGGATAGCCGTTGATGCTGGCTTCAACTTCTAGCGAACCATCAAAATCCACTGGCGTTAACTGACAGCGTAGCGCCAGTACATGCTCATCTGCTAAGCTCGCAAAGCGCTCAAAGTAGAGGTCAATCGTCTTGCCGCTGGGACTACGCCAACGGATTTTTCGACTGAGGATGCCCCGACGGAGGTCAAGCTGCCGCCCATAGCTTAAAACTTCACCTTTGTCAAGACGAAAGCGATCACCATCGACAGTCACCACAAATGCTAGCCAGTCGGGGCAGTTGGCAAGCTCGGTGTACACAATCGGCACATCATCATAGACACCATGGACTAACGTTGCTGGCACTGCACGAGGGTAGCCTTCTTCAAAAGTTCCTCGCGTTCCTAAGTAGCCATTGCCAATTGTAAAAACCGTCTCTCTGGAATGTAGCTGGTCTGGAGCAAATTGGACTTCGTTCAAGATCCAGTCTGTGTATACAAGATTCCCCATTCCCTACTCCCTTTGCATGTGCTGTTCCAGAATTTGTTCAGCTCTAGGTTTATAAAGCAAATAGAATAAGGCTTCTAGGTAGCGAAGCAAGACTTCGCGGTTGCTACGGGAAACATACCTCCAGAAGCTATAGATTTTGGTGAGCAATAGCAGCTGCTTGGTGTGTGACTGCCAGTTGTATTTGTCCCGAACTTGCTTAACAGCCCGCTCGGAAATATCGTACCAGTATTGGGGATCTTTATCACACTGGTTAACAAAGTGCAAGATCTTCTCAGCTGCCCCATCTAAGTCCGTTGGATTGATGTGAAACCCGTTTTCTTCATCCTGAATAATCTCTAAGGAACCACCAAACTGAGTGGCGAAGGTGGGTAGACCGGAAATCATAGCTTCAAGGATGGTACGGCCAAAGGCTTCAAAGCGGGCAAAGTGAACAAAAATTCCTCTGCAATCGGCGGCCACTCGATACACTTCCCCTAGATCTGCGCTAGGAAGTCGTCGCCCCAGCCAGCGAATGCGGTCGTGGAGGTGATACTGGTCAACAATGGCATGGAGTTTTTCGATACCCTCAGCTTCTTCTGGATTTGCCGCTTCAGTAAGATGCAGCTTATTTGTGACCAAAATCAGGTTAAAACGCTCCTGCAATGCCTGACTCTTGCCGAAACATTCCGCCAAACCCGCCAGATTCTTGGCTGCATTGATCGGAGCAACAGCAAGAATCGGTTGCTTGCTAGGATCGCTCAGGTGCCCAAGAATAGAAGAGTCTTGGCAGCTAAAAAGCAAGGCGTTGATGCGTGGGCGATCGCTCTCCACTCGTTCTGTCGCATCATAAGGGAAGAAGATCTTTTCATTAACCCCTGGTGGTACTCGGTTGAATTTGGAGCTAAATAAATCAATTCCATCAACTACATGATACAGCTGAGGCATCGTAAAACACTTGTACGACTCATACTGACCGACTGTTTCAGGTGTCCCTACAATCTCTTGATAGGATGACGTTACGATGAAGTCCGCTGCATTCATGCTGATCAGATCAGCAGTGAATTGCGCTGAAAAATGATACTGCTGTTCTAACTCCTGCCAGTGAAGATTGCTGAATAAATATTTAGACTTTTCTAGAGAGTGGGCAATGTGGCAATGAGTTACCTGAAGGCGGCGGGCGAGTAGAGAGGCAACCAAGTTACCATCGCTGTAGTTGCCAATGATCAAATTTGGGCGTCCCCCCAGCTGTGCCAGCACTTCTCTTTCGGCATCAATCGCAAAGCTTTCTAGATAGGGCCAAATCTCAAATTTAGAGATCCAGTTCTGAGTAACTTCAGGATTAAATTCTTGAAAAGGCACGCGCAAGATCCAGGCGTTCTCCGTACCCTCAACCTTTTCGAGGCGTAGAGCGCACATCGTTCCTTCACAGTTGGGAATCAGGCGAGTAAGAATGAGAACCTGTGGTTGGATACCAAGAAAGTCGAGACCTGCGAGTTGAATCTCCTCGCGCAGTTTATTTTCTAAGCTGTGGGCTTGTTCAAGGACGTAGGCAACTTGCCCTCTGGTTTCTGGTCGTCCCAGAACACTTTCCTGACCAACCCATCCATGGATGGAGATCAGCACAACGCGAAAGACAGCGGGAATCCGGGAAACAAATGCTTCCAGGATGGCGGGTTCTGGGGTGTCAAGCAGTCGGTTAAACAGCTCTAGGGTTTCACGCACTCGAGATGCCGTGTTGCCCCAGCCAGGTTCAAAGCCTAGTTTCTGGAATTCGAAGTGAAATTTTTCGTAGGGTTCATCGTCGTGTCGTTGACGGATGAAACCCAGGGCTGCGTTGACTTGGTGAACGAGTTTGGTGCCTGAGTGAATGTGGTCGTTGATCAGCAGCGGGGTGCCATCGTGTTGGTGTTCGTGCAGAACTTTAAACAGCGCCTCTAACCAATACTCAGGCTCAGTGAACAGTTTGTCACACAAATAACGGTTGAGGAATCCTACACCTTGCCCAATGTTCCTAGAGTCGTGGATCGTGGCTGTATCGGAAAACGGACGGAAGTCAATCTCTAGGATGCGGGGCTGGTAACGGTTGACGAGGCGATCACGCACATCAAGCAACGCTTGTGGTGTCATCCGTTCCGAACTGCTCAAGTCTACTGCCAGTCGCCAAACTTGTTGACTCGCAATCCAGGGTCGGACAACAAACCAGACACTTTCTACCTCCAAAATAACTTCATCCGTCTGGTGGATGAGTTTACCCAAAGAGGATGAGTGGTAAAAGTAAGCTGGCTTTTGAGATTGGTCGCAGTATTCGGCGAAAACCTGTAGAATCTCGTTCCTCAGAAAATACTGCTTACCCGAAGCCCCTAAGGCGTCAAGCAACTGCCGCAAAAAGGCTTTCTCTTCACTATCACCGTTTAATACCGATTGAACCAGTTCAGACATGACGAACTCCCGGATTTATCTAGGCCACGACCCGCGTCTCTTCTTAGCGATCGCACTCCTACCTGACGTTTCCTCGAAGGTTCATTTATCTTCCACATTAGCGCATATTGTTCTCAAAGTGCGCCTTGAGTGCAGCAGCGTAGCTTATCCTGGTACGGGGAGTGTGTCACGATGATGGTATGAGGAAACTTTACTTCTTAGTTCCTGGAACAGGTGGCAAATTTGCCTGTGGCGGTTTGTGGGCAGAGTTGAAGACGCTTAATCTCGCCAAGCAGGTTTGTAGTGCAGAAGTTGTAACCTACCGTCAGCGAGAAGAAGGTACACTCTTCCTAGATGACTTGCTGCACGAGCAATCAGACATTATCTTTGTCGTTAGCTGGGGATTCGATGTTGCTAAACTTGCTGCTAGGTTAAAGTCATACAATGTCGTCTACCATGCCCACAGTGCTGGCTACGGATTTAGGCTCCCTGCGAGTATTCCTATAGTTACAGTTAGCCGCAACACAATGGGTTATTGGGGACAACAATCTCCGAACTCACTGATTTACTATTTGCCCAATCAAATTTCTGACGAGTTTAAAAATTTAAACCTTGAGCGGGAGATTGATGTCTTAGTTCAGGCTCGCAAATCTTCTGTGTATTTAATGCAGGAGTTAATTCCAACGTTGCAGCAGCAGTGTCGCGTCGTAGTTGTTGATTCCTATGTGGAAGACCTAGCGCAGCTCTTCAATCGGGCTAAGGTTTACCTCTATGACTCTGCTGAGTACTGGACACAACAGGACGTCAGTGAGGGATTTGGACTGCAACCGCTAGAAGCCCTCGCGTGTGGATGTCAGGTTTTTTCTAGTGTCAACGGTGGACTATCCGATTACTTGGATCCCGGATTTAATTGCTACAAAATCGCGGGGTATTCAAAAGAGTATGATATTCAACGTATACTGGAAGTGCTTGGTACCTCAGTCAGACATACGTTGCCCGAACGTTTTTTTGAAGAGTATCGAGCTGAAAATATCACTAGACGTCTTAACGTAATTCTAGATGATGTAAATGATTTCTTTGAACATAAAAAACGCTGCTCACAACCTATTGAAGGCTTGACGAGAGTACGTGTCGTGAAACTGAAAGCGCGAAAACTATTCAGCAAGTTGAAGCGCCTACGCAATGCGCGGTAGCAGTGGGTGTTCTTAAAAGCGATCGCCGTCGCTCAGGGTGATCCCACTATTGTAAAAATACTCTTTTCAGGTGGTATGGCAGGAAAGCCCGTTTTTTAACAAACAGGCGAGACGCCTGTTCCACAAGAGGTATATTTCCATAACTGGGATGCACCCGTCGCTCAAATTGATGAGTGACAAGCTGAGCGATGCCTGCCAATGACTTGCATGCGCAGTTTATCAGACGGTGCAACCGTCAGGCCGCGACGTATCGGTTTGATTGGCTTGGCATTGACTATCTTCATGTCCAACGACAAAAGCTCAAACAAGACTAGCTTCATCTCAAACAGCGCAAAGGCAGAACCGATACATCGGCGATCGCCACCGCCAAAGGGCAGGTACTCGTAGGGTGAAAACTGTCGCTCTAAGAATCGCTCCGGTCTAAATTGCTTCGGTTCGGGGTAGACGGCAGGGCGGTGGTGAGCCAGATAAATCGAGGGCATAACCACCGTGCCCGGTTCCAGGGCATAGCCTGCAACTTCCATTGGCTGTTTGACCACCCGTGGGAAAGCGCTGATGGCGATTGGGTAAAGTCGCAGTGTTTCCTGACAAACAGCGCTGAGGTAAGGCAGGCGAGCGATCATGAGTGGATCAGAATTGACATCGTTACCCATTAGTGGTAGTAATTCTGCCAGAAGCTTGCTGCGAACGTCCGGCAGATAGGCAATCCAGTACAGTGCCCAAGCTAAAGCTGATGCCGTTGTCTCATGTCCGGCAAACAGCAGCGTGAGCAGTTCATCGTGCAATTCGACGTCGCTCAGCGGTTGCCCTTCAGAATCGCGTGCTGTCATCAGTAAAGTCAAAATATCCTTTCTACCTGCATGGGGTTGACGGTGGCGCTCAGCAATCTCGGCATAGATTAATTCATCCACCTGCTGCCGCAGACGCAAGAACCTCCCCCAAGGACTCCAGGCTCCCCAGTCTCTCTGCAAGAATCGGTAGAACAAAAACATTGCGCCGACTGGAGAGCCGAAGCCATCTAGCATTTGACTAAGCAGCTGCCGCAACTGCTCATATCGCTGACCACCATCAAGACCAAACACCGCCTTGAGAATCACCTGCAAGGAAATTGACTGCATGATGGGACGCACTGCAAAGGTTGTGCCGCTCGTCCACTGGCTCATCGTTTGGCTAGTAATCTCCTGAATGACCTGAGCATAAGAACGCATCCGGTCACCGTGAAAGGGTGGCATCAAAAGCTGGCGCTGGCGCTGATGAGCTTTGCCTTCAAGCAGGACAATACCGTTTTCACCCAGTAGCACTCTGAGAATTTGATTGCCTCGTCCGGCGCTCAGCTGCTCCGGTTTAGCCGTGAAAATGGCTTCGAGGGCTTCAGGGCTGCTGAAATAGACCATGGCAGTCTTGGAATCAGGCTGAGATACCCGATAGTCGTCGCCATAGGCTTGAGTGCGAATTTCCAATGTCTCTAATGGGCGGAACAGGAACCGCAGTCCCCAGAGGCGACGCTGCCAGCGAGGAGTTTTGGGAGGACCGTTCAGCGAGCGGAGGGAAGTGTCAACCATGGTTAGGGTTAATGTCTAGACTACTTAGGTCAAAAGACTTCTTTATGTTAACTAGCATGTAGAAGAGGTGCAGGAGGCAGCTGCTGGTACTCAAGATTTGGTGCAGGAGTTAGCTGATTTGTACGCAGTTATACATGTTGTCTTAAGCGTGTACGGAATTACCGGGAGTCGGCGCTGACAAAGCAAGAGCGACGACGTGCTGAAAGAGATGGCTTTGGTGATCGCTTAAAGTTGTTGTGACAAGCGTTAAATCTGATTAAGTAGTGCCGATTCAAATGGATGTAGAGACGTTGCAGGTAACGTCTTTACAGCAATTCACCATGCTGTGGCATCATGACTGAATGCTAGGGGCGTGACCCCATTTTGGAAGGGGATCTTTTTAACTGTGACAATTCAATCGCTGCTGTCGGTCTTTCAGAGTCGCAAGATGGGAGCTTTGTTATTCCTCGGCTTTTCATCCGGGCTGCCCTTGTTCTTGACGAGTAAGACGTTGCAGGCTTGGATGACGGTGGAGGGCGTGAATTTAAGCGCTATTGGATTGTTTAGCTTGGTGGGCTTGCCCTACTCTTTGAAGTTTCTGTGGTCGCCATTGTTGGATCGGTTTGCGCCACCATTTTTGGGAAGGCGGCGGGGCTGGTTAGTTTTGACCCAGGTAGGTTTGCTTTTGGCGATCGCGGCAATGGCGCTACAGCAGCCTGCTCAGGCACTACAGCTTGTAGCGATTAATGCCCTCGTTATTGCCTTTCTCAGCGCGACTCAAGATATTGCATTTGATGCTTACCGCACTGATGTTCTCGAACAACGGGAACTGGGGGCTGGTGCCGCTGTTGCTGTTCTAGGCTATCGCATTGCTCTAATCGTCACGGGTGCTTTAGCGCTGATTCTGGCAGACCGACTCCCCTGGCAGACTGTCTATTTATTGATGTCGGGTTTTATGGTGGTGGGTTTGGTGAGTTCTTGCTGGGCACCCGAACCAGTCCGCCGCGATCGCCCACCGGAGCTTTTATCGGATGCGATCAAATTGCCCTTTATTGATTTTTTCCAGCGGTTAGGCCAACTTCAAGGGATTCTAATTCTAGTCTTCATCGTTATCTATAAGCTGGGTGACTCTTTGGTGAAGATTATGTCTACCCCATTCCTGCTAAAGACAGGCTTTACTCAAACCGATATTGGGGCGATTCAAGGCGGCATGGGCCTTGTAGCCACAATTGTTGGCACTTTGGCAGGGGGAGCGCTGCTGAGCAAAATTGGGGTTAACCGCTCTCTCTGGATATTTGCCGTACTGCAAGCTCTTGGCAACCTCTCCTACTTTGCTTTGGCACTGGCTGGTAAAGATTACCCACTGATGGTGAGTGCCATCAATATAGAAAATTTTTGTGCTGGACTAGAAACGTCTGCTTTTGTCGCCTTTTTAATGAGTTTATGTAACCAGCGTTTCTCAGCGACTCAATATGCTTTGCTTTCAAGCCTGATGGCTTTTAGTCGAGATATCCTCGTAGCACCAGCAGGTTTGTTGGCCCAAGGAACTGGTTGGCCTTTGTTCTTTGTACTTACGGCAGTAGCTGCCTTACCAGGATTGATACTCCTGCCATTTTTTGCTCCCTGGCGTCCTCATTCGGCTCCAAGGCTAAGACCTGGACTGGATGACGAGCAAGAAGACCGTCATCAGCTGTAAGATAGAGAAGCTTCACAAATCTTCAGGCAGTTTCTCAGACTGCTTCGCCCATTATTCAGTATGGCTATTTTCCGTCAGTACATTGCTCCTTTCATTGTGGTACTGGTGTTTTTGGTAGCGCTCTTAGCAGTCACTGCCCGAAGTTTTCTACCAAACGACATGGCAGCACCGGCACCAGTTGAGGAGGTCAACACCCAGCCTGCCCAGATGAGTTTTCTACCTGCCTCATTTGATCTTGGCTAACTCCATTGTCTGAACAGCTACTGCCAGGTTATGACATCCGCCTAGGATCTGGTTTGGACCGGGCGTTGCTGGTGAAGTTTATGCAGAGAACTTACCGGGAGCTAGCTCAAGAGCAGGATTTTTCCTATTTAGCGCAAACAGTTGAGCAGTATTTCTCCACTAAGACTCCCCTATGGTGGGTAGAGCCGACGGATGCTTCGTCGATGTTGCCACACCAACATCAGCCAATAGCTTGTCTTTGGGTAGGAAATGCGGTGGATCAGTTGCGAGGCGATTGCCACGCTCACATTTTTCTGCTCTACGTCATACCAGAACATAGACGGCGAGGTATTGGCAAGGCTCTAATGCATCATGTCGAAAACTGGGCCGCGTCACGGGGCGATCGCCAAATTGGCCTTCAGGTTTTTCAGTCAAACCAACCTGCAATAAATCTTTACCACCAGCTAGGCTACCAAACTCAATCTCTGTGGATGGTAAAGTCTCTTACGAAAAGGGAGTAAATAGTGAGGCGTGGGCATGAAAATCATCACATCCGATGCCCGATGCCCTGTGTCCTATGCCCCACGTCTAGTAGATAACCACAGGATGCGGTATTTTATCAGTTATGTACGATGAAGATGATCTAACCGTAGTCGATCCTGAGCTTGAATTTGAGTTTGAAAGCCCTCTGGATCATCTAGAGCCGCTCGCTGCTGAGTCAGAGGTGTTCAAGCCTAATCCAGATGCAATGCTCGCGCTGCTGGAGAACCCTCAGACGCAGCAGAGGATGCTGGCAGCACGCGCTTTTTGTGAGCTTGAGGATGAGCGAGCTACCCCTCACCTCATTCGTCTGTTGACAGATCCTTGTCCCTTAGTACGAGTCAGTGCCGCATATGGTATCGGACGTAATCCTAGCCCCGATGCCGTTGAACCGCTCATTGCTCAACTGAACAGAGACTGGAATGGATATGTGCGTAAGGGTATTGTTTGGGCTTTGGGAAACTGCCGCGATCGCCGCTCTTTGGCACCTTTGGCAGAAGCGTTAAAGACTGATATTTCTGCGGTGCGTCTTTGGGCAGCTAGCGCCTTGGCTCAAATGGCAGATGTAGGTTACGAAGCCGTTGTGAGAGCTATACCGCCACTGATTGAAGCCATGGTGCAAGACCCTTTGGCAGCTGTGCGCAGTAACTGTGCTTGGTCCATAGGCCAGTTGTGCCGCGAACTCCCCTCTAACGTCGTCTATGCCACCGCTATTGATGCTTTGATTCAAGCCTTTGCCGAAGACGAAGACATGGGAGTCCGAGAAGACGCTAAGGCAGCGCTACTGAAAGTTGGCGACCCACGTGGTCTTCAGCTCATTGAAACGTTAGAACAAGAAGGGTGGCTGTAAAATTTTTGGATTTTGGATTTGTACTGACCTCTCGCTTATCCCATCTCCACTCCTGTTAATTTAAGGTACTCAGAGACGGCTTGTTCAACGCTGAAGTCTTGCGATCGCTGCCTCAGAATTGCTCGGTCGATGGGTGAATCTAAAGCTTGCTCCATAGCCTTAGCCAAGGTTTCTGCATCTGCTACTGGTGCTAACCAGCCATATCTTCCTCCTGCTAAAATTTCAGATGGGCCATGGGGACAGTCTGTCGATACCACTTGGCAGCCACAGGCGATCGCTTCGATCAACACCGTTGGCAACCCCTCCCAGCGGGAAGAAAGGACAAATACGGCAGCATGACTCATGTAGGGGTAGGGATTCTTCACAAATCCCGGCATAGAAACATCGGTCGCCAAACCTAACTCATCAACGAGCGTCTGTAACTGAAGTCGCAATCCTCCCTCACCCAGGATTAACAGGTGTGCTGGACGTTTTTGCCGCAACAGAGCAAAAGCCTGAATGAGCGTGGGAAAGTCCTTCTGCACTACGAGTCGCCCAGCGGCGAGCAGCACCGGAGGTTGGCCTGCCTGAAACCAGGAATGCTCTAGAGGTGCTTGTGCGTTCAGCAGTAGGTGAGTATCAACCACAGGGTTGTAAATGACTTTAACTGCTCCCGGCTGCATCCGGAGTTCTGTCTCTAAGGTTTGTGCCAGACTTTGTGAGACAGCGACAACTGCGTTAGCTTGACGGTAAAGCAAGCGCGTCAAAGTCGCAAGTAACTTGCTATAAGATTGCTCCCCCCGGTGGGGGCTTTGAAGTAAATTATTATGTTCTACTAACGTCAATATTGTGGGGACTCTGGCGACGGTTCTTGCCACCACAGCAACAGGATTAGTCCACACCATGTGAGCCACTAATATATCCGGCTTTTCTTGCCGTAGATAACGTGCTAAGGGTAGCACTATTTTGATGGCGCTCTTGAGCCTATCCTCCATCTCTGTCTGCAAATCAATGATTCGTACTGCTGCCGGGACATCCTCTAAGTACGGTCCTTTAACAGAAGCTAATACCAGATCTAGAGAAAATTCGCGCTCAGTCATACCTTTGAGTAAGTTAAGCGCCACCCGCTCCAAGCCTCCACCGTTCAGATTTGGCAAGAGAAAAGCGATTCGGATTGAGCGCTTGCTAATCAACTTGGTTGGGACTGATGAATTTGCGGAGTTAAGCTGTTCCACTTAGAAGACGCCATTAGAATATGTGTAACCACTGATACACTACTTTTAACACCTAGATTGGGAAGTAAATGTCTGAGGTTTCCACTGTAGCAGCCAATAGGCTGAAGATAGTAGGATTTTGAGTAGGTCAAGTACGGCCTTTCTTACTTTCTTCGTCTGTGATTGGCTACAAAAAATCTATAACTCTTACACCGTTTGCAAGTTTGGTGCGGATGATCGAATCCAGCCTAGAAGAAGTAATAGAGTAGATTCCTGGCCACCCAGCTCTACCATAGTTAATCCCTCAAACTCCCTGTGATTATGGTTGACTTCACTGTTGCTATCTGTACTTACAATGGGGCAAACCGCTTGCCTGCCGTTCTAGAGCGTCTGCGATCGCAAACACCCAGTCTTGCGTCGTGGGAAGTTCTCGTTGTAGATAATAACAGCACAGACAAAACAAAACAGGTTATTCTAGATTACCAAGCTCGTTGGCCTCAAGCGCAAACATTTAAATACGTGTTTGAAGGTGAACAAGGATCGGCTTTTGCCCGACTTGCAGCTATTAAAGCAGCCAAAGGTACCTTGGTAGGTTTTCTAGACGACGATACCTTACCAGCAGCAGATTGGGTAACGTCTGCTTGTAGCTTCGGGACTGCACACCCGCGAGCAGGGGTATACGGAAGCCAAATTCATGGGGACTTCGAAGTTGAGCCACCGGCAAACTTCAGAAAAATTGCAGCGTTTTTAGCGATCGTTGAGCGGGGGTCAAAGGAGTTCATCTACGAA